>VGRB01000225.1 GCA_016875475.1 Deltaproteobacteria bacterium | reverse complement strand
TAGCTCGTCGTCGCCAAGGTGCCTCCTCAAGCAGTTCAAACAACCGATCGAGTACCACCTCGGCGACGACACTTCACCCTGCTATGCCCTCCTCACCTCCCCGGATCCCGGATGAACCTGATTTCGGGGCTCAATCGCACGGCCCGTTCGCCCGCTGTCTACGCTTCGCAGTCACGGGTCACCCCGTGCCCGCGCAAGACCCGCTTCCCGGCTGCGGCCACCTTTGCCGGGCGGGACTCTCACCCGCCGGGTCCATCTACGGGGTTTCAGGGGGGGCTTCTCGCCATCCCTTCCTCCTCGTCCAGGCTTCTCCTGGCGCAAACAGCTTCATCCTTGGGTTCGGCGCCCATGTGTTAGGGCGCAGTTACAACATGCGAGTTGTAGGCTTGACATGCCAACCGCGGCGCGGCAGGATTGACCAGGATGGACGTCGCGAGGCGGGCGATGGGGCGCGCGGGGTTCGACTCCAACGGCAACTTGCCGCCGGGAGTGGTTGCGATGACGCTGGATCAGGTCAGGGAGACGTTCACGTGGACCCCGAGGCGTCAAGCCCTGTTTCGTGGACTCGCTGCCGCCGCGAGGAACCTCGCTTGCGCCGGGGTGCCGGCGATCTGGATCGACAGGAGCTTCACGACGGCGAAGGACGAGCCCGGGGACATCGACGGCTGCTGGGAGTACGTGCCTTCGGTCAACGTGGATCTGATTGACCCGGTGTTTCTGGAACTGCGCCCTCCCAGGGAAGCGATGAAGGCGAAGTACGGGATCGACTTCCTGATTGCGGACTCAC
Source organism: Deltaproteobacteria bacterium (assembly GCA_016875475.1). Classification (GTDB taxonomy): domain Bacteria; phylum Myxococcota_A; class UBA9042; order DTJE01; family DTJE01; genus VGRB01. The sequence goes on along the minus strand of VGRB01000225.1, from coordinate 8,162 downwards.
GGCTCTCGGATGCTCGGGGCGCAACCGTGCAGGAGTTCTTCCAGACGGATCGGGAGGGGCACCGGAAAGGGATCGTCAGAGTCGATCTGACACTGGTAAGCGGACGGAAAGGCCCGCGGAACAAGGCGGGTAGCGGAGGACGACCATGATTACGAACCGTCGTCAGTTGAACGTGACCCGCAGCCAGATTCGGCGGCTCGAGGCGGTGCTCAAGGCATCGAGGAGCGCAGCGGACCGAATGGACCGGCGCGTGTTTGAGGCAATGGTGGCGGGCATCCAGTCTCAGATCGAGGATCTGCAGAAGGAACTCGCGGACTTCGCCGAGATGGAGAAGGCCCAGGCGATCGATGTCGGGTCCGCCGAGGACCTTCCGATGGCGCTGATCCAAGCGCGAATCGCACGCGGACTGACCCAGGGGGACCTGGCTGCGAAGCTCTCCGTCCCGGCGCAGCAGGTCCAGCGGTACGAGAGTACCCGCTACCAGGGAGTCGGCTTCCGGCGGATCCTGGACGTGATTCGGGCACTTGGCCTTGGGTTGAGTGCTCGCGTGGACCTCCGCCCGAAGGCGACCCGCGAGCACCGAGGTGCCCGCGCTCGGAGCGCTGACCGGCGCCCCCCCCGACGCCGCGACACCGAAACGACCAGGGATGCCGCGCCGACCTCGGGTGCCAAGACCCGCGAACGCCGAGATCAGGAACCGGGACGCGCGTGATCGGTGGGGGCCAGGTGCGCCGAACCTGCGCATGAAGACCTGCACGGACATCCCCGCATCCCGAACGCGAATTGTGTTTCTACGAACCCACGGGCGGGGGTGTCAAGCGGCGTGACGACGCGAACGACGCGACGACGCGACGACGCGACGACGCGACAAGGGCGGCGAGGTTGTCGTGCGGTCGCGGGGGGGCTTCGGCGCGGGAGGCTACTTGACGGTCCGCACGACGCGGAAGCCAAGGTCGGTGAAGCGATCCGATTGGATTGTCCGGGATCGGTAGGCGGAACGCATTGTCCACGCGTACTGCCCGGCCGAGGCGCCGCGAACTACGCGGAGCAAGAGGGGAGCCGCTGAGGGACCGAGCGGATCGAGGACCGCGCCGGCCGCGTACTCGCCGTCGAAGTCCCAGACCCACTCGGACACGTTGCCGAGCATGTCGAACGCCCCCCACGAATTCGGAAGCTTCTGCTTGACCGGACGCTCACGGCCGGAGTTGCAGCCATACCACGCGATGGGGTCCAGCGTCGGCATCGAGTCCGGGCACCACATCGCGTAGTACGGGTCGAATGGGGTCGTTCCGTTGTAGGTCGACGTCGTGGTGCCGGCGCGGGCCGCGTACTCCCACTCGGCCTCCGTGGGGAGACGATAGCCCGTGCAGTCGAGACCGGAGAACACCGCGCCCGCGCACTGCATGCCATCGTAGCCGCCCTGGCAGTTCAACTCCCCCGGCTTCTTCCCGCCGCACCCATCCCCGGTCCAACCCTCGAGGACGTAACAGGACTCCAGCCCGGCCTTCCGAGAAAGCTCGTTGCAGTAAGCGAGCGACTCGAGCCAGTTGACGCACATGACGGGGTAGTCGCCGCCCTTCGGAAGCTCCCCGACGGTGCCCGTGGACGGGTTGTTCCCCATCGCGGACTCCCACTCCGCCTGGGTGACCTCCGACTCCTTGAGGCACAACGGCCGGGTGAGGGTAACGTGATGGACCGGCTGCTCGAAGCACGGCGGGAACTCGGTGCAGGTGCCCGGTTCGTCCTCCGGGGAGCCCATGTCGAATTCCCCGGCCGGGATCCTCACGAAGCCCGGCTCGCACTCGAACTCGACGCACTGCCCTTCCCGGCACACCTCCCAGCCAGAGCACTTGCACTTTCCGCCGCACCCGTCGTCGCCGCACTTCGCGCCGCCGCAGGCGGGCTGGCAGGTGTCGGCAGCAAGATCCGTCGCGTCGACGGAAAGGTCCGTCCCCTCGTCGGAAACGTCCTCCTCGGTGGCCTCGTCCTGGGACACGTCGGGGACCCAGGCATCCGGCGCCGCCTCGCTCCCGTCCGAATCCTCGACCGCGTCGGGAGCATCCCCAGCAGCGCCGTCAGGGGCAAGCTCGCCCTGGTCTGGCTCCTCCGTCGCGTCGAGAGCATCTCCACCCGGCACATCGGGACTCCCACTCGGCGTCCCCGACGAGCACGCCCAGCCGGCCGGCACCGATGCGAGGAGGCAGAAAACGGCAGGCAACAGGAACGTCCGCTTCCTCGTCATGCCCGCGCCTCCTTTCCAAGGCCCGAATCTGCCTCCCGGACCGGAGCCTGTCAAGGGCAAGGATTCCTCGGAAGCCCCTGACGGCCTCGTAGCAACTCAGGTCCCAACCACATACAACCCCTGGCGCGGTGATTCCTTACAGCGTGCCGGCCCCCGGCGGGCGGCTGGTGGCTGGCGGTGGGCTGGGTACGCGCGGGCCTGCGGGCGACGGCGAGACGCCACCCAGGACGGACGAGCGCGGCGGGGGCCGTGCTAGACTCCGCCCGCGACCTCGGCAACAGGGTCGGCGGGGCGGCGGATGGTGGCGCAATGAACGTTCGCGGACGGAGGACTCGGGGAGGGGCGGCATGACCGTGTCACCCTCTCTCGTCGCCGGCGCGTGCCTGTCCGCACTCGTGCTCGCGATGGCCGCGTGGGGTGCGGCGTCCGACCCCGCCGCGGCGACCGCGACCCACGGGTCGGACGAGGACGCGGGGGCGTATGTCGCGCCGAGCGCGGAGCATCTGCTGGGGCTGGACCGCAACGGACGGGACATGCTGGCCCGGCTGGTCCACTCGACCCGGGCGTTCGCCGGACCGGGGCTGCTCGCGGCCGTGGCGGGCGTCCTGCTCGGCGCGGCGGCGGGGTCGCTGACGGGCTGGTCTTCCGGCGCACCCGGAAGGCGGCTGTCCGCGATCGCAGCCCGCGCAGCCGGGGTCGTGCTGTCCGCGATCGACGCGGTCCCGCGGCTCGCGCTCATCCTGCTCGCGGCGCTCGCGTTCGGGGGGCGGATGTGGGCCGTGGCGATCGGGGTCGCCGTGTCGTTCACGCCCACGGTGGCGGCCGAGATCACGAGCCGTGTCGCGGCGTTCCGCCAGGAGGAGTTCATCGACGCGGCGCGCGCGCACGGGCTGTCCGCGACCCGGATCCTGCTGCTTCACATCCTGTGGCTCAACTCTCGGACCTTGCTGATGAAATGGGCCGCCTACCTGTTCGGCACCATGGTCCTGGTCGAGACCTCGCTGTCGTACCTCGGGACGATCGAGGGCTCGATGAACCTGGGCGTCGCCGAGCCCCTCCCCTCCTGGGGAAACATGCTCGCCCGCGCCAAGGACACGCTGCTCACCCAGGGATGGCCGGCCCTGATTCCCATCGCTGCGATCGTCGTCTCGATCTTCGGCTTCCTGCTGCTCGCCGAGGGCCTCGGGTCCCTGGACGTTCGTGGCCTGCGCCGCCGCGTGCGGGACTGACCTCGGTTCTCGGCCGGCAGTAGGCTCTTGCAGCCTCGTCTCTTGGCCAGGAACCCGATGTTCCGACGGACTGCTCTGTCCGACCTGGACGAAGGGACGGTTGGACGGATCGCGGGCTGCGCCCTCGACTTGTTGACGAATCCAGGCGTGCCCTCCATGATCGGGGAGGAGGTGCGTGCGATGACCAGCCGGCTTCCGATGGACGAACGTCGCCTCGACGCGTTCTGCCGGCGATGGATGGTCAGCGAACTGTCCCTGTTCGGCTCCGTGCTGCGGGATGACTTCCGGCCTGACAGCGACGTGGACGTGCTGGTTTCGTTCGAGCCTGGAGCGATGGTCAGTCTGCTGGATCACGCTGCGATGGCCGACGAGTTGTCGGAGATCCTGGGTCGCAAGGTCGATCTCCTTTCGCGCAGGGCTGTCGAACGAAGCCGCAACCCCATCCGTCAACGAGCAATCCTGTCGACCGCCGAGCCCTTCCATGCCTCGCGATGACGCGCATCTCCTCGACGTGCTGCGGGCTGCGCGGCTCGCGACGGTCTGCCTGACGGTCCGGCGCGATCTGCCCGCCCTCGTTCACGCACTCGAGGAGCCTGGGCAAGCCGGGTGAGGTCACGACGGCGGCGGTCCACGGGCCCGCCCCGGGCGGACCACGGGCCAGCCCCGGGCCCGCCCGCGCAAGCGCATGTTGCGTAAGAAAGAAAAGCATCTGGGCGCTGCTTCGTTGCCCGCGCATGGCCTTTCGGGGATACTGCCTGCGGGGCGGGTTGCGGGGGAGGCCCGATGCGGGCGTGGCGGGGTTCCGTGGTCCCGGCCGGCACCTCCATTGGGGTCGCGCCCGGCACTGCGGTTGGGGTCGCGCCCGGCACCGCGGTCGGGGGCGCGGCCGGCACCGCGGTCGAGGTCGCGGCCGGCACCTCCATCGGGGTCGCGGCCGGCACCGCGGTCGGGGGCGCGGCCGGCACCGCGGTCGGGGTCGCGCCCGGCGCCGCGGTCGGGGTCGCGCCCGGCGCCGCGGTCGAGGTCGCGGCCGGCACCGCCATCGGGGTCGCGCCCGGCGCCGCGGTCGGGGTTGCGGCCGGCACCGCCATCGGGGTCGCGCCCGGCACCGCGGTCGGGGTCGCGGCCGGCACCTCCACGGGGGTCGCGGCCGGCACCGCGGTCGGGGGCGCGCCCGGCACCGCGGTCGGGGTCGCGCCCGGCACCGCGGTCGGGGTCGCGCCCGGCACCTCCATCGGGGTCGCGGCCGGCACCGCGGTCGGGGGCGCGCCCGGCACCGCGGTCGGGGTCGCGCCCGGCACCGCGGTCGGGGTCGCGCCCGGCACCTCCATCGGGGTCGCGGCCGGCACCGCGGTCGGGGACGCGGCCGGCACCGCGGTCGGGGTCGCGCCCGGCACCGCGGTCGGGGTCGCGCCCGGCACCGCGGTCGGGGTCGCGGCCGGCACCTCCATTGGGGTCGCGGCCGGCACCGCCATCGGGGTCGCGCCCGGTGCTGCGGTCGGGGTCGCGCCCGGCACTGCGGTCGCGCTCGCGGCTGCGTTCACGGTCGCGCTGATCGGCGTCGCGGCCTGTCCGGCCGGCGCGTTCGCCGCGCCGCCTGCGAAACCCTCCGGGCCGTCGCCCGCCCACGGCGCGACCGGCGTCGGCGTGACCGCGGCGCCGGAACTGTGCGTGGACGTGGCGGACCCGGACGGCGGCACGGTCACGGTCTCGTTCCTGGGCAGGCGCGTCGGCCCGCCGGGCGAGGACTTCACCGTCGTCGTGCTCCCGGACCCGCAGTTCTATGCGAAGACGTACCCGGACCTCTACCGCGCGCAGACGGAGTGGATCGCCGCGAACCGCGACGCGCTCCGGATCGCCTTCGTCACCGGCGTCGGGGACATGACGGACGACGGCGACCTGGACGGCCAGCAGTACCAGTGGAAGAACGCGCACGACGCGTTCGCGGTGCTCGAGGCCGCGACCTCGGACGCCTACCCGGACGGCATCCCGTACGGCATGTGCCTCGGCAACCACGACAACGGGTTCGCCGCGCGGTTCGGGGGGGACGAGGGTGCGACCACGATCCAGTACACGCGCAAGTTCGGCCTGACCCGCTGGTGCGGCGGCTCCTGCGCCGGCGACCCGTCCAGGGCCTGCCGAAGCGACGTGGACTGCGCCCCGCCCGCGGCGTGCGCGGGCCCGGTCGGCGCCTGCCGGTCGTACTTCGGGGGGCGCTTCGACTTCGGGGATCCGGCGAAGTACCCCCTGAATACCGACAACAATTTCGGCCTGTTCCGCGGCGGGGGGATCGACTTCGCGATCTTCCACCTGGAGTACGACACGTCCACCGGGCCCGAGTCCGCCGCGCCGCTCGACTGGATGGCGGACACGGCTGCGAACGCGCACCCGGACCGCCAGGCAATCGTCGTGTCCCACTGGCTGATGGCCTCGGCCGGCAACCCGCCCGCGTGGTCCTCCCAGGGCCAGTCGATCTGGAACCGGGTCAAGGCACTCCCGAACGTGTTCCTGATGCTGTGCGGCCACCTGACCCAGGCCAGCCGCCGCACGGACGCGGCCGACGACGGGCACGCGGTCCACACGCTGCTCTCCGACTACCAGTACGCCCCGTACGGCGGCCGCGGGTGGCTGCGCGTCATGACGTTCTCGCCCAAGGCCGGCGTCATCCGCGTCCGCACGATCTCCCCCTGGGTGAACTACCCCGACACGCCGCGCCGCGAAGGCACGATCGTCGGCCACGCCGACAACACCGCGGGCGCCGCGCAGAACGAGTTCGAGGTCGGTTGGGCCGCCGGCGGATCCGGGTCGTTCGCGACGATCGCGACGCTGCCGGGCGTGGCTGCCGGGTCGCGCGCGTGCGTGCCCTGGCCCGCCGCGGTCGGCGGGTGGGCGCACGAGTGGATCGTGAAGGTCGGCGACGGCGACAGGACCACGGCCGGGCCCCGCTGGTCGTTCGGCACGGCGTGCACCGTCTCGCCCGAATGCGACGACGCGGACCCGTGCACCTCCGACGCGTGCGAGGCGGGCGCCTGCGTCCGCACCCCGGTCGCCGCCTGCTGCCGCGCGGACGCGGACTGCGACGACGGCGACGACTGCACGACCGACGGCTGCACGGCGCACGCGTGCGCGTCCACGCGTGTGCCCGGGTGCTGCCGGACCGACCGGGACTGCGAGGGCTTCGGGTGCGTCGCGGGACCGTGCATTCCCACGAACCTCGGCGCCCTCGACCTCCCCGGCGGCGGAGCGTACGCCGACGCGGGCACCGGCGCGGCGCTGAACGACCACGGCAACGGCAGCTTCACCGTGGAAGGCTGGTTCCTGGCCGAGACCGCCGCGTCCCCCTACGGAGGGCTGTTCGGCCAGGGACGCCAGGGGAACGCGTCGCACGTACAGGTCCAGCTCCCCACCAGCGCGCCGTACAACCGCCTGCACGTGCTGGTGGAGGCCGAGACCCCGTCCTACATCATCACCCAGGTGGACGCGACGCCGATCCCGTTCGGCGTCGGCACGTGGCACCACTTCGCGGCGGTCGTGGACCGGACCGCCGGGGCGCAGCGGCTGCGCGTCTTTCTCGACGGCGTGCTCGCGGACGAGAAGGTGGCGTCGATCTGGGGCTCCTGGCCGATCCGCAGCGTGGACTCGACCCTGATCGGCGCGACGCGCGCGCCCTGGGGCGACCCGACCTACTTCTTTGACGGGCGCCTGGACGAGGTGCGGGTGTGGGACCGCGCGCTCGGCGCCGAGGAGATCGCGGCCGGCATGCGTGCGCCGATCGCCTCCGCGCCCGGCCTGGTCGCGCGCTGGTCCATGGACGAGGGCGCGGGCGGGGTCGCCGCGGACTCCGCCGGCACGAGCGACGCGACGCTCGTCGGCGGCGCGGGCTGGGTGGCGCAGGGCGCCACGGGGGGGTTCGCCGACCTCGGCGCGGGGGAGTGCGACTGGACCCTGCTCGACGGTCCGGCGTGCGACGACGGGAACGCGTGCACCCTCGGGGACGCCTGCGCGAACGGCGCGTGCAAGCCCGGGGTCTTCATGGACTGCAACGACCTGGACCCGTGCACGGTCGGCGACACGTGCGTGGACGGGATGTGCGTCGCCGGCACGCCGACGGTCTGCGACGACCTCGATCCCTGCACCCTCGGCGACGCGTGCGTGAACGGGCTCTGCGTGCCCGGCGCGCCGATGGTCTGCGACGACGGCGACCCGTGCACCGTCGGCGACGCCTGCGTCGCGGGCGAGTGCGTCCCCGGCGCGCCGATGGTCTGCGACGACGGCGACCCGTGCACCACCGGCGACGCCTGCGCCGCGGGCGAGTGCGTCCCCGGCGCGCCGATGGTCTGCGACGACGGCGACCCGTGCACCGTCGACGACGCCTGCGTCGCGGGCGAGTGCGTGCCCGGCGCACCGATGGTCTGCGACGACGGCGACCCGTGCACCGTCGGCGACGCGTGCGCGGACGGGGCGTGCGTGCCTGGCACGACGGTGCCGGGGTGCTGCCCGGTGGGCACGGCGTGCGACCTCCCGCACCCGCCCGACCCGCCCATGGAGGACGCCGCGACGCCGGCGCCCGACTCCCCCCCCGACGAGCCCCCCGACGCGCCCGCCGACGCCGCGCCCGACATGCCCTCCACTCCCGACGAGGCGCTCGTCGCCGAGGATTCCGCGACCGCGGACCAGGTCTTCGCGACCCC
>VGRB01000224.1 GCA_016875475.1 Deltaproteobacteria bacterium | reverse complement strand
GTGGGCGACGTGATCGAGGTCGTCCAGAAGAGCACCGGCACGAAGCGGGTGGTCGAGGCCGGCTCCGCGGCCGAGCGGCGGCCCGCGGTGCGCTGGCTCGAGGTCGACCGGGGCAAGTTCAAGGCCACGGTGACCTCGGCCCCGGACCGGGACGACTTCGCGCGGCTCGTGCCCGGCCAGGAAGACGCCGAGAAGAGGCTGATCCGCGAGGAGCTGATCGTCGAGCTGTACTCCAAGTGATGACGTCGGCGGGGGCACCCCCGCCGCGTGATGCCGGGCCGGACCCGCTCTACCGAGGAGGGGTGTATGCAGAGGAACTGGCGTGAGTTGATCAGGCCGCGCGGAATCCAGGTCGACCAGGACACGCTGAACGAAAGGTACCTGAAGTTCGTGTGCGAGCCGCTGGAGCGGGGCTTCGGCATCACGCTCGGCAACGCGTTGAGGCGCGTGCTGCTCTCGACCATCCGCGGCGGCGCGATCACGGCCGTCCGGATCGATGGCGTGCTGCACGAGTTCTCGACGGTCGCGGACGTCCGCGAGGACGTGTCCGAGATCGTGCTGAACCTGAAGGGCGTGGACCTGCGGCTGAACGTGGACGGACCGAAGGTCCTCTCCGTGCGGCTCGAGGGCGAGCGCACGATCACGGCGGCCGACCTGTTCCGGGGCCCCGAGGTGACCGTGCTGAACCCCGGGCACCACGTCGCGACGCTCGGGCCCGGCGCGGTGCTGGAGCTGGAGCTGACCGTGAAGGAGGGCTTCGAAAATCAGCCCGCCGAGCGGAACAAGGACGCGGGCGCCCCGGTCGGGACCATCCCGATCGACGCCGTATTCACGCCGATCCGCAAGGTGAACTACCGCGTGTCGAACGCGCGCGTCGGCCAGCAGACGGACTACGACCGGCTGACGCTCGAGGTCACGACGAACGGCGCGATCACGCCGCGCGACGCGGTCGCCATCGCCGCGAAGATCCTGAAGGACCAGGTCCAGGTCTTCATCAACTTCGACGATGGCGACGAGGCAGTCGAGGCGCCCCGCGCGACGCCCGCCGTGCCCGCGGTCGAGGAGCCCGGCGCGGTGGCCCCGACCGGCGACGCGTCCAGCATGGACGTGCTCTACCGGCTGGTCGAGGAGCTGGACCTGTCCGTGCGCGCCCAGAACTGCCTGCAGAACGCGGGCATCAAGCACGTGGGCGAGCTGGTGCAGAAGACCGAGCAGGACATGCTGAAGACGAGGAACTTCGGCCGGAAGTCGCTGAAGGAGATCAAGGACGTGCTCCAGGACCTGGGGCTGTCGCTCGGCATGAAGATCGATGGGTTCGACCCTGCTCGGCGGGGTTGATGTCGTAACGTGGCCGGACCGCGGCCGGAACCCGAGCGGACACGGACACGGACACGGACACGGAGAGAGACGATGCGGCACAATCGGGATCAGTTGAAGCTGGGCAGGGACGCGTCGCACCGGCGGGCGCTGTTCCGCAACCTGCTGTCGTCGCTCTTCGAGCACGGCAGCCTCGTCACGACCGACGCCAAGGCCAAGGAGGTCAAGCGCCGGGCGGACAAGCTGATCGGCATGGCGCGCGAGGACACGCTCCACCACCGCCGGCTCGCGGCCGGCGAGCTGTTCGGCGCGGCGGCGGTGCAGACGCTGTTCGACCGCTGGGGCAAGGCGTTCCCGGACCGCGCGACCGGCTTCACCCGGAGCGTGAAGATCAGGCAGCGCCAGGGCGACGGCGCCCCCATGACGCTCGTCGAGATCATCGGCGCCCAGGGCTCCGCGTCCCCGTCCGCCTCCGACGAGTAGCCCCCGATTCCCGCCGTCAACCGGCCGCGGATGCGTCCGACGGTTTCCTGTCCGCGGGCGCCGCCTTCTTCTGCGGCTCCGGGTAGGCGTGCCAGACCCGGAACGCGAGCACGAGGCCGACGAGCGCGATCGGCACCATCGCCACCGGCCAGGCGAACCAGTTCGACGGGTCCGTGGCGGGCCCGGCGAGCTTGCCGTCGACGAGCTGCTCCTTCGGCAGCGCGAAGGCGTACGTCAGGCTCATGGCCGCGGTGCCGAGATAGACGAAGCCGTCGATGATCCCGACGGCCACGCCGACGTTCTTCTTGCCGCCGAAGTCCATGCTGGCGGTCCCGGACAGCATGCCGTGGACGCCGATCACTGCCATGGACATGACCACGACCAGCGGCCCGACCACGGGGCTCTGGTACGCGAAGGTCAGCACGAGCCCGCCCACGAGCATGACGCCGTAGAGCAGCACCGCGACGGGCCCGCGGCGGGACTTGAACACGTGGTCCGAGATGACCCCGGCGATCACGCCCCCCAGGATGCCCGCGATGCAGAGCAGGAGTCCCCAGTTCTGGAACACGAAGCCCTCGGTCAGGCCGAGCGCCCCGTCGGTCTGCTTCGCGAACGTCCGGAACCACTGCATGATCGCCTGCCGCAGGAAGCCGCTGCAGAACTCGATGCACGCGATCGTCAACACGACCGGGTTCGTCAGCATCTTCCTGAACACGGCCACGACCGGGAGCTGGGGGCCGGTGTCCCCGGATGACGCGTCGCCGGTGTCGAAGTCCCGTTGCCCCGCCTCGCCGGGGGTGTCGCGGACGAGCATCGAGTTCAGGACCCAGAAGACGAGCAGCAGCACGGAAGGGACGAAGAACACCCACGGGATCCCGTCGTGGGGCCGTCCCTCGCCGGCGAAGACCGCCAGCACGAGGCGGCTCCAGTCGAAGGCGAAGTAGAGCCCGAGGCTGATCAGGATGCCGAAGATCGCGCCGAACACGCCGCGCTCGCGCACGTGGAACCACGCCGCGTTCACCTTCACGATCGAGACCGCGCCGAAGCTCTGGCAGTACATGTTGAACGCGTAGAGGGCGGTCAGGGTCGGCACCATGTTGGTCGCGAGGAAGGCGCTCCCCGGTCCCCCGTGCAGGAGCGACAGCGACGCGAGCCCCATCAGCACGTTCGCGACGATCGCGCCCGCGCCGCCGATCAGGATCGACGCCCGGCCCCCGATCCGATCGGTCAGGGGGCCGTTGATCACGAACGCGAAGCCGTAGACGACCGTGCCGATGCCGAAGATGATGCCGAAGTCCTGGTTGCCCATGACCGGGTTGCCGGAGGGCCCCGCGAGGGTCGAGAACGCGTTCTTCGCCACCTCCAGGTTGTAGCGCCCCATGTAGAGGAACGAGTACAGCAGTCCGAGCGGCAGCCAGTTCGCCACGCGTCGCCGGCGGAAATCGGCGGTGTGCCCGACGTCCACCTTCGGCAGGCGGTACAGGACGAACGCGACCGCGGCGAGGAGCAGCAGGATCGGCAGCAGGTTCGACAGCCAGCCGGGCACGAGTCACCTCTCGACTTCGGGGGATGGCCCTTCGAGCGCAGGTCAGACTCTGCCCTGCGGCCCCCCGGCCTGTCAAGCGATCGCCGGCGACGGGAACGCGATCGGAAAAAAGGCGTGAGGCAACGCTTGACGGCCCCGGGTCGTGGTGCTAGTGTATCGCCCGGTCGCCGCCAGAGGGCGATCGCGGTGCCTTGTTCCTTGAAGCTTCGGGGATCGTCTAACGGTAGGACCGCAGACTCTGGATCTGCTTGTCGGGGTTCGAATCCCTGTCCCCGAGCCGCTCTTTTCCCCGCGTGCGGGCGTACTGCGCCCGTGCAGCCGCCGGCCTGAGAACCGGGAATGGGCTCAAGGGGGATGGTCCATTAGTCTAATCGGTTAGGACACAGGCCTCTCAAGCCTGGAGAACGGGTTCGAGTCCCGTATGGACCACTGATCGATCATCGCCGTTCGACCAGCACCTGCCAGGATAGCCGCGTCCGCTCGACCGGAGGACGCGGTGGCTGTCCGCCTGCAGTTCGAGAAGCTCCCGTCGCTCGGCCGCGGGAAAGGTCCAGGTCACCGGTCGGATGTGCCCGGCGCGCTGAGGGATCACGATCGGCGGAAGCCGTACCCCTCCGGACCGGCCGGGCGGTGCACCCCGCGCTCCGTCACGATGGCCGTGATGAGCTGCCAGGGCGTGACGTCGAACGACGGGTTGCGCACGCGCGTGGGCTCGGCCGCGACCCGCACGCCGCCGACCGACAGGACCTCGGACGCGGCGCGCTCCTCGATCGGGATGTGCTCGCCGTCCGGGATCGTCGGGTCGAGCGTGCTGGTCGGCGCGGCCACGTAGAACGGGATGCCGTGGCGATGCGCCAGCACCGCGTGCGTGTAGGTGCCGATCTTGTTCGCCGCGTCGCCGTTCGCCGCGATCCGGTCCGCCCCGACCACGACGCACTGGATGAGCCCGCGGGACATCAGCCAGCCCGCGGAGTTGTCCGTGATCAGCGTGACGTCGAACCCGTCGCGCGCCAGCTCCCACACGGTCAGGCGCGCGCCCTGGAGGTACGGCCGGGTCTCGCAGGAGACCACCTTCACCGTCTTCCCGGCGTCGCGCGCCCCGCGGATCACGCCGAGCGCGGTCCCGTAGCCGCCGGTCGCGAGCGCGCCCGCGTTGCAGTGGGTCATCACGGTCGCGCCGTCCGGGATCAGCTCGCCGCCGTGGCGGCCGATCGCCCGGTTCATCGCGACGTCCTCGTCGAGGATGACGACGGCCTCCGCCCGGAGCGCCGCCCGCGACTCCGCGACAGGCGCTCCAGCGGCTGCGAGCCGCGCCGCGACGCCGCGCATCCGGTCGACCGCCCACATCAGGTTCACCGCGGTCGGCCTGGCCGCGACGATCACGTCGCACGCCCGGGCCACGGCCGCCCGGAACGCGGCGGGCTCGTCGGGGGCGTCGGCCGCCGCGACCGCGACTCCCATGGCCGCACAGATCCCGATCGCGGGCGCGCCGCGCACCACCATGTCCCGGATCGCGCCGGCGACCTCCTCCGGCGTGCGGAAGCGGAGCCACTCCTCGCGCCCCGGGAGCAGGCGCTGGTCGAGCATGACGACGGCGTCTCCGTCGAGGCGCAGCGGGCTGACGTCGGACATCTCGCGACCCTCCTCGCGACCGGGAGTCTGCCCGATCGCGCAGCTTGCCGCAATCTCGCCGGGGGCGCCCGCCAACGCCGCCGCGACCTCGGCCAGGTCCGCCGGCAGGTCGGAGAACGTCACGGTCCCGTCGGGATCGACGAACACGCTCACCTCGGACGGGGGTCGGACAGCCGGGTCGGGGGGACGGTCGTCGGGCATCGGCGGTCAGCCCAGCTTCGGGATCTTGCGCAGGAGCAGCTTCATCTCGTCGTCGGAATACGGGATCTTGCCGTCGTACCAGTCGCGGTCGTAGCCGTAGACGTCCGAGAAGAACACGGCCCGGCCGTCCTCGTCCACGCCCACGGAGTTGTACTCGACGAAGATCGGCACCTTCCGGTCGAGGTCGATCTGCTTCTCGTCCCTGCGGTCGAGGATGGCCCGGACCTCCTCCTGCGTCATGCCCTGGATCTTCTCGAGGAGGAAGAACGCCACCTCCAGCGGGTCCTGGAGCCGGATGCACCCGTGCGAGAACGCCCGGATCTCGCGCTTGAAGAACTCCTTCATGTTCGTGTCGTGCATGAAGATGCCGAACGGGTTCGGGAACACGAACTTCACCCGGCCGAGCGCGTTGCCGTGGCCGGAGTCCTGGTAGATCTCCTCGCGGCCGTCCGGCAGCGTCTTCACCTTGAAGTTGTGCCGCGCGTAGTAGTCCGGCTCCTTCAGGATCTCGAACTCCAGCTCCTCGCGCCGGATGCGGCCCGGCACGTGCCACTTCGGGTTCAGCAGGACCTGGCTGATCGTGGCCGTGAACAGCTTCGTCCGGTTGATCCGGCCCTCGATCCGGTTGTCCACGTCCTTGTCCCAGTTGTTGTTCCCGGTCACGACGCGGTGCTTCCGGGCGAGCTTGCCCTCCTCCCACACCTCCATCATGAACTCGGGGATGTTGACGCGGACGTAGAGCGGCTCCTCGTGCCGGACCTCGCTCTCGCGCCACCGCTGGAGCGACAGCTCGATCTGCCGGACCCGCTGCTCGACCGGAACGTTCAGCGACTTCAGGTGCTTGTCCTCGAGCACGCCGTTCGGGTCGTAGCCGTGGGTGGCCTGGTAGTCCTTGACCGCGTCCTCCATCGCAGGGTCGAACTCCGCGGAGTCGGAGGCCGCCAGGTACCCCTCGGCCGCGAGCCGCGCCCGGAGCGCGCGCACCGTGTCGCCGCGCGCGCCGCGCTTGAGCTTGCCCTTGAACGACACCTCGGGGAACGGGCCGCCAGCCGCCAGCTTGCGGTACTGCGCCAGCGCCTTCCGGGTGGCTGCGTAGTACGGGTGCGGGGGCGGCAGCGCCGCGAGCCCCGCCGCGGGGTCGCGCGCGAAGGCGTCGAACGCGGCCAGCAGCCTGTCCCGGTGCTTCTCCGCCGCCCGTGCCGGCTCCCGGTCCGCCCGGAACGGGTGCGCGGCCACGACGAACCGCATGTCGAGCGCGTAGCGGAAGAAGCCCGCCATCGCGGGGACCTCGACGTCCGCCCGCGACCGGTACAGGGCCTTGTCGGCGGCCATCGCCTCGGCGTGGCGCTTCACCGCGGTGTCGAGCGCGTCGTCGTCGTCCGGGATCCTCCCGGCCTCCACCAGCCCCTCCACCTCCGCCTCGCCCGGCGCCGAGGAGCGCTCCACGAGCGGTCGCAGCGCCTGCCACGCCGGGTCCGCGTCCAGGACGGCGCGCGCGGCCGCAGCCTGTCCGGAGGCGGCCCGGAACCGCGCGACCGCCTCGTCGATGGCCGGGGTCGGGTAGCGCTCCGCGCGGAGCCCGTGATCCGGCGCCTCGTGGAGGGCCGCCAGCAGCAGGTCGAGCGCGGCCGCGGTCGCGGTCGGCGTCGTGAAGAAGAACTCCCAGCCCCGCGCCTCCAGGCCGGCGGTCATCGCCTTCCCGAAGTCGGGCTCGGTCGCGATCCGCTCGGCCAGCGTGCGGCTGCGCTCCCGGGCCGCCTCCCGGCCGGCCTCCCAGAGCGAACGGACCGCCCCGGACGCGTCCCCATCGCCGGCAGGCGCGGCGGCCGCAGGCGCCGCGACCGCGGCGGGTGCGGCGACCGCGGCCGGCGGGGCGCTCGCGTGTCCCGCGACCGCCTGGGTCGGCGGGCTCACGGTCCGGCCTCCGGCCCGCGTCCCCTGGTCGGAGATCGGCTTCGACGACGAGCACGCCGCCAGGAGCACGACCCAAGCAATCCAGGATCCCCGCATGGCCAGTGGTCCTCCCGGCGCCTCGCGCGCCCGCGTTTCACTATAACCGCGGGATCGCCGGCCCGTCAAAGTTCCGGCCGGTCGAGGGACGGGTTCCGGCCAGTCGCGAGACACGGAACCCTACGTTTCCGGCGTTCCGGGAAGTTCCGAGCCCGTGATGAAATAGAGGACCGTCGCGAGGGCGAGCGAATCCGGAGCGGGTCCCAGGAGCGGGGCGCAGGCCGGAGCCGAGCGTAGTCGAGCCCTACGTGACGCGACGGCCGGGGACCCCGCGACGCCGGAACCGCCCGGAGGCGCCGCCCGCAGCAGGTCCGCTTTTGAATCACGGGCTCACAGGACAGGGGTTGCCGGCGGGAGAGAGCGGGCAAGAACGGGCGGATTGTTTCCCTCCCACCGGCTGGGAAAGGAACAATGAAGGGGGCTGGCCTCGCGCCAGCAATACAATGATACGGCTGCCCGGATCCGTCGTCAACCCCTCGTCGTCGGGATCCCGGAAGCCCGCGTCGCGGCGGCCTCCGGTGCGGGTCCGGAGCCGATCAGGCCGGCTCGAACGTGGAGGTGAAGTGCCTGAGGATGGGGGCCTCCTTCACGAACTTGAGTCCCCGGATGGAGTCTCGCGCCTCGTGGAGGCCCCGGATCACCTCGATCACGTACTCGACGTGACTCTGCGTGTAGACGCGCCTCGGAATCGCGAGCCGGACCAGCTCGTTCGGCGGGGGCTGGAAGGTGCCGTCCGGGCGCCGGCCGAACATGACGGACCCGATCTCGACCGCGCGGATGCCGCCCTCGACGTAGAGCGCGCCCGCCAGCGCCTGGCCGGGGAACCTGTCGCGCGGCACGTGCGGCAGGAACCTCGCCGCGTCCAGGTAGACCGCGTGTCCTCCCGGCGGCTCGAAGATCGGCACCCCTGCCTTCGACAGGTGCTCGCCCAGGAACTCGACGGATCGGACGCGGTAGCGCATGTAGTCCTCGTCGAGCACCTCGATCAGGCCCTGGGCGATCGCCTCGAGGTCCCGCCCGGCCAGGCCTCCGTACGTCGGGAACCCCTCGGTCAGGATGAGGAGGTTGCGGGCGCTCCCGGCCAGATCGTCGTCGTTCATGGCCAGGAAGCCGCCGATGTTCGCGAGCCCGTCCTTCTTCGCGGACATGGTGCAGCCGTCGCAGAGCCTGAACATCTCGCGGGCGATGTCGGTCAGGCTCGATTCATGGTACCCGGGCTCCCTGACCTTGATGAAATACGCATTTTCGGCGAAGCGCGACGCGTCGAGGAACAGTGGAATGCCAAACTGCCTCAGCAGGGCCTTCGTCTCGCGGATGTTCTGCATCGAGACGGGCTGCCCGCCGGTCGCGTTGTTCGTGACGGTCAGCATGGCCAGCGGGACCCTGTCCGGGCCGACCTCCCGGATCAGGTCGGCGAGCGCCGCGACGTCCATGTTCCCCTTGAACGGCGCTACGTGCCTCGGATCCGTGCCGGTGGACGAGATGACGTCCGCGGCCACGGCGCCGCCGTGCTCGATGTTCGCGCGGGTGGTGTCGAAGTGCGTGTTGGAGGGGATCACCTTGCCCGGACCACCCACGATCTCGAACAGGATCCGCTCGGCCGCCCGCCCCTGGTGTGTAGGGACAATATGCCTCAGTCCCGTGAGGTCCTTTGCCACGGACTCGAAGCGGAAGAACGACTTCGACCCGGCGTAGGACTCGTCACCCCGCATCATCGAGGCCCACTGCTCGGTGCTCATCGCGGAGGTCCCTGAGTCGGTCAGCAGGT
>VGRB01000223.1 GCA_016875475.1 Deltaproteobacteria bacterium | reverse complement strand
CCTGTGGTGTGTGTGGTCGGGGGTGGGGGGGGGGGGGGGGGGGTGGGGGGGGGGGGGGGGGGGGTGGATGGGGGGGCGGAATCCGCTGGAACCGCTGGATAGGACAATGCTATTGCAGGTGGTAGCGGACGTTGCGAGGGCGTGCCGCGCGGATCCGGACCTTGCTGCGGACGGGGTCCAGGACGCGCTGCTGGATCTCGTGAAGCGGGTCCGTGAGGGCAGGGATCCGGGCCGGCGGGATCGGGATGGCGTGCGGTACTGGGTCGTGGAGGGCGCGGGGTTCGCCATCGGGAAACGGCGTCGGTCCTGCCGGCGCCGACGAGAGGACGCGGAGCCCGGAGAGGAACTGCCGGACATCGGGCCGTCGCCGCACGTGATCGTCGAGACCGAGGAGGGCCTTGCTGCATGCCGCGTGCGGGTCGTGGGGCTGCTGGCGTCGCTGTCGGAACGGGACCGGCGGCTGATGGAGCTGCTGTACCTGGACGAGATGCCCCCGGGCACGGTCGCCGCGAGCCTGGGCATGGCCGCAGGCGCGCTGTACGTGGCCAGGCACCGGGCGCTTGGCAGGCTGCGGCGCGCCGCGGCCGGCTGGGCGTGACTCACGGCTGGGGCCGCGGAGCCGCGGAGGAGCCACGGAGGCCGCCCTCCCTATCGCGCCAGCCGCGGGTCCCAGGCGGCGGAGGCGACCTCGACGAGGAGGCGCACCGCGACCACCACCGCGGTCAGCATCACGGTGACGGCGAGCAGGACGTCGGTGTCGCCCTCCAGGGCGGCACGCCACAGGACGCGGCCCGCGCCGTTCAGGCTGTATGCGGTCTCGACCACCACCACGCCGCCGAGCAGCGCGGGGAGGCGGGCGGCGAGCGTCGCGAGCGCGGGCACCACGAGATTGCCTGCGACGTGGCGGGCCACCGGGCCGCCGTTCAGCTCGGCCGCGTGCACGAAGTCGCGGGCGCGGACGCGGGCGGCTTCGTCCTTCAGCGTGAAGCCGAGGTGCGCCAGGAAGGCGTCGCCCACGCCGAGCGTCAGCGCTGCGAGGGCGTACTGGACCGGCCCGGCGCCCATGCCCACGAGGTACGGCCGGGGGCTCTCGATCGCTCCGCGTTCCGCGAGGGCCGCCACGAGGGGGTTCACGACGTCGCGCGCGAGGTACGCGATCACGATCGCCGGGACCGCGCTCGCGAGCAGCAGCAGCACGCCCCCCGCGCCCGGGCCGGTCGGGTCGGGCCTGCGGGAGGCGCGCCACGCGAACGCGGTCGCGATGGCGGTCGAGAACGCGAGCCCCGCCGCGGCGAGGCCGAGCGAGAGCAGCAGGCCCCCGGCGGCGACCTCGGCGACCGGGGCGCCGGGCAGGAGGCGGGACGACGTGCCGAGGTCCAGGCGGACCAGCCGCAAGAGCCAGTCCGCATAGGCGCCGAGCAGGGTGCCGGTCGCCTCGGGGTCGGCGAGCCGCGCGAGTGCGAACACCAGGAGGGTCGAGCACAGGAATACCAGGGGGAGCGAGAGGATGCGCCCCGCCAGCTTCATGGGAGGTCCAGCACGTGGAGGCGCCGCCAGCGCTTCACGCGATCCCCCTCGCGGCCCTGGGCGGTGAAGGCGACGCGCGCGCCGCCGGACGGGGAACCCGCCACCGCCACGTCTCCGTTCATCTCGGTGCCGGTCTTCAGGAGCACAGGGGGACCGCCGGCGAGCGGAATCGTGGCCAGCGGGTCCTTGCGGCGGTCGTCCGCCAGCGCCGCCACGAGCGCGCTGCCGTCGGGCAGCCACGCGGGCCCGAGCCCGTCGCCCTTGCGCACGCCCTTCGCGAGCAGGCGCGGCTCGACGGCGCCGTCCTCCACGACATAGAGGTCGTACGCGTCGTCCGCCCCCTTCGCCCGGTGGCCGCGGTTCGAGTAGAACGCGAGGCGGCGGCCGTCCGGGGAGAACGCGGGGTTCGTCTCGTCGGACCCGGGCCAGTCCGCGACCTTCGCCGCGTCCCCCGGCGAGTCGATGCGCATCCGGTAGACCCCCTCGCCGCCGGCGCGCGACGTGCGCTGCACGAACGCCAGCACGTCCATCGCGGGCGCGAACGCGACGAAGTCCTCGGTCGCCGGCGACTTCGACAGGCGGATCGGGACCGCCCCGTCCAGTCCCAGGTCCAGGCGGTACAGGTCCCCGTTCCCGCTCTTCGCGGAGGTGAACACCAGCAGGTCGGCGCCGCGCAGCAGGCCCCACGCGGGCCCGCCCTCGTTCGCCTCGTCGGTCGTCAGCCGCGAAACGGTCGCGCGCTCGCCGAACAGCTCGGCCACGTACAGGTCGTAGTTGCCCACGCCGCGCTCGCCGCACGCCATGACGAGCCGCGGCTTGCCCGACGGGTCCCACGTCGCTTCGTGGCAGACCCACTCCGCGGCACCGCCGAACCGCGAGCCGCCCCCCCCGGACGGGGCGAGCGCGATCGGCTTCCCCCCCGCGACGGGCACGACCACCTGGTCCTTGCGCTGGCCCGACACGCTGACCTCGTACGCGACGAAGTCCCCGCGCGGCGAGAAGACCGGCCGCTGCGCGTGGGCCTCGACGTCCGCGGGCGACAGCAGGCGCGGCGCGAGGGACTGGGCCGCGGCGGCGACGGGGAAGGGGAGGGCGGCGACGAGACCGGCGAAAAGCGCGAGCGCGGCTTCGAGCCGGAGCGCGTCGGCGATCGGGAGCGCCCTCAACGCGCCCCCCGTCCGTCCGGGGCCTGGACCGTGGTCACGTCGTCCGGCCGCACCTGGATGGGGGGACCGTCGTTCAGCCGGTACTCGCCCGCCGGGACCATCACGTCCGCGGGCAGCAGCAGCGGGTCCCCGCGCAGCCGGCGGCGCAGCGCATCCACGCAGCGGCGTCCTTCCGGGTCGAGCGGAGGGCGCGTCGGCTCGATCCGCGTCGCGAGCATGGTGCTGCCGTCCGGGCCCGCGACGATGCGCACGCGGCCGAACCGGTGCAGGCCCTCCTGCACGTTTCGCAGCAGGTCCATGAAGGGGAACTCGGCCGGTGCGGGGTTGCCCGCGTACATGTGGTCGCGCGCCTTCTCGGGCTCGCACGCGTCGAAGTCGAGGATGGCCAGGATCAGGTGCGACTCCGAGTCGTGGCCGTTCGCGAGCTGGAGGGCGCGGTCGGCGAACCGCCGCGCGTCCTCGGCCCGGCCTCGCGCGAGCGCGTGAATCGCCTTCTGGCGAACCGCGGCCGGCGTCGCGTCCACCGGGGTGGAGTCCTTGAGCGGCGACGAGCAGGAGGCGGCGAGGACCAGGAACACCACGGGATTCCGCATCATTTCCAGTCACACACGAAGGAGAAGTAGTAATAGGGGTGGATGCGCACGTCCTGCACCCGGTCCCAGATCGCGGTCGAGAACTCGAGCGACCACAGGAACGCGTAGGGCAGGTCCTCGGCGAGCACCGCGTGCAGCTTCCAGCCCAGGTTCTGCGCCACGACCGGGTCGATCGTGTTCAGCGACTCGTCGAGGTACCGGTCCACCACCTGGTTGCGGTAGCCCACGAAGTTGTCGCGGCCCTGCGAGTGGAACAGGTGGTAGATGGACGCCTGCTCGTCGAAGACCCACGACCCGAGCGCGAGGTCGTACGCGCGCTTCTCCTCGACGTCCCGCTTCCAGCTGCGTGCGTCGAAGCTCGACTTGACCTCGACCTCGATGCCGACCTGCTTCAACTGGCTCTGGAGGTCCAGCACCACTTCCTGGAAGGTCGCCACGCCCGGTGCGACCGCGAGCGTCAGCTTCACCGGCCGCCCGTCGCGCGAGAGCGTGCCGCCGTCGTTCCGGTAGCCCGCCGCCGCCAGCATCGACGACGCGCGGTCCGGGTCGTGCGCGACCGGCGCGATCTTGTGATCGTAGTAGGCGGTGGTCGGTGCGTACGGCCCCGAGATCACCTTCCCGCGGCCCAGGTGCGCCTTCATCGTCTTCTCGCGGTTCAGCGCGGTCAGCACCGCGGCGCGGAAGCGCGGGTCGCGGCAGTGCGGCCGCGACAGGTTGAACGCCATGTACCACCACGAGTTCTGCGCGTACGGCACGATGTTCACGTGCCGGATCGCGGACAGCTCCTTCAGGTCGTTGTGGTGGACCTTGACGATCGCGTCGATCCCCCCGTACTTGAACGTGGACTTCTGCGCCTCGCGGTCCGGGACCTCCTTCATCACCACGCGCTCGATCGAACACCCCGCCGGATGCCCCGCGACGCGCTCCATCGCGATCGTGTTGTCCGCGGCGCTGCGGGACACGAACCGGTAGGGCCCGGTCCCCTGCGGCTTCTGTCCGAACGGGTCGTCCGCGCGCACGCGCTTCCCGCCGAACAGGTGCGCGGGGACCACCTTGAACGTCAGCTTCTCGAGCGGCTCGCGAACGGGTCGCGTGAACCGGAACGTCACCGACCGCGCGTCGTCCGCCACGACCTCCCTCACGACCGACAGCCGGTCGTGGTCCGGGCTCGCGTTGCCCGCGTCCAGGATCGCCTTGACCGTGAACGTGACGTCGTCCGCCGTCACCGGCTCGCCGTCGTGCCACGTGGCGCCCTGGCGCAGCCGGACGCTGACCGACGTCTGGTCCGGCGCGACCGTCCACGACTCCGCGAGCCCCGGCTCGGTCGCCTTGTTGTTGCGTCCCTGGCGCACGAGGCTGTCGAACAGCAGCTCGTCGACGCGCAGGATGTTCATGTAGGTCGCGAGCAGCGGGTTCATGTGCGCGGGCGCCTGCGACTCCGCGTAGACGAAGTCCTTCGCCAGCGCGGCCGGCGACGTGCCGACCGCCGCACCGAGCAGCAGCACCGCGAGCGCGACTCTCCTCATCACTCCCTCCGCGCGGCGCCGCGCGTGTCCAGCGACCGCTGGACCGACACCAGCTCCGCGACCTCCCGCAGCCCGCCGATCACCGGGTACGTCGCCTCCAGCGACCTCAGGATCCCGATGCCCTCGGGGAACCGGTTCGCGTCGAAGTACGCCGCCGCCAGCATCACGAGGTACTCGGGCGAATGCCGGGCGTCCAGGAACGAGGCCCGGCCCGGCGCATAGACCGACTCCAGCCCCTGCACCGCGAGGTGGAGCCGCCCGCCCGCGAGCATCAGCGTCTCGGCCGCCGCGGTCGCGACCGCCGCGCCCTGGCGCTCGGCCGCCTGCATCCGCTTCAGCTCCGTCGCGCCCGGGCCCGTCCACGACGCGGCCGTCTGATCGACGTGCGCGCGCACCTCGGCGAGCCGCTCCGTCGCGAACCCGATGACCGCGTCGCGGCCCACGTCCCCCAGCGCGGCCGGCCCCAGCGTCCACGCGGCGCTCGCCAGCACGAACGCGCCCATCGCGCCCGCGTCCCGCGCCGCCACCAGCAGCCGCTGGCGGTCCGACCCGGGCGTGGACATGGCCGAGACCGCGTCCCGGCGCGCCCGCGCGAGCGCGGCAAGGTCGTCGTCCGTCTCCGCCACCCCGAACCGGCCGATGAACCACGGCACGGGCTCCGGCTGGAGCGCCCGGCTGCACGACGACGCAACCCGCTCCGCGTGCGACGCGCCGGCCGCGGCCTCGCACTCGAGGAACGCGAACGCGCCCAGGGCCTTGCCCACGACCTCGATCGCCTCCAGGGACGCCGCGCGCGCCGTGACCGCGAGCAGGTCCGGGTCGCGGTGCCGCAGGGACGCCTCGTTCCCCCCGTCGCGCACCGTCTCGACGAACAGCGGCTTCGCGCCTTCGACCAGCGGCCAGAGGTCGAGCTTGCCGTTCGCCGCGCTGGCCTTCTCGCGCCACGCCGGCGCGACGACCTCGCCCACCGGCACGCCTGCGAGGAGCTTGTCCGCGAGCGGCCGGTCCTCCGGGGCGACGGTCTTCAGCACCGCCGCGGCCTTGTCCGCCGCGCCGGTCCGGAGCAGCGCCCACCCCAGCACGAGCGGCGTGTGCACCCCCGGCTCGATCCGGCCCGCCGCCGCAACCCGGTACTCTGCCGCCTCGACCTCCAGCGCGAGCTGGACCCGGGAGGCGGCCCGCAGGAACGACGCGACCGAGATCAGCGCGCGCGCGGCCCCGGCGGAGGCCTCGTCCGTGCCCCCGGCCAGCTTGAACTCCTGGACCGCGCCCAGCAGGTCGTTCTCCCACAGGCGCACCCAGGCGTCGGTCCCCTGGTTCCCGAGCACGGCCGGGTCCGCGGCCACGGCCGCGCGCCACCCCTTGCCCAGCGAGTAGCCCGGGGCGGGCGAGGACGCGCCTGCGTCGGCGGGTGGCTTCGAGCAGGCGGCCAGGACGGTCGCGGACGCGACGAGGATCGCGGCGAGGCGCAAGCGTCACTCCCCCAGGCGCTTCAGCCGCGCCTCGTTCTTCTCGATCTCCTCGCGGGCCTTCTGCTTCTCCGCCTCGCTCGCGGACAGCAGGAGGAAGGACTTCCAGTCGCGGATCGCGCCTTCCAGGTGCGCGGGCTTCGTGCCGCGCGACCTGGCCCACAGGAGCTGGCCCACCTGGGCCCGCAGGCGGTACATCTCGGCCGTCTTCCGATTCCGCTCGGAGGCGCGGTACTGGTTCATGTACCGCTCCATGTCCGCGAGCGACTGCCCCGCGCCGTCGAGGTCGCCCGTCGCCGTCCGGAGCTTGGCCAGGTGGAAGTGCACCTCGGGGTCGCCCGCGAAGCGCGTGGTCCCGGCCATCGCGTTCAGCTCGGCCAGCGCCTCCCCGTACATCTTGCGGCGCTCGTACCAGCTCACGAGCACGGACGCGGCGTCGCCGAACCGCGGGTCGTCGCGCGGGATGCGCCTGAGCTGGTCCACCTCCGCCTGCGTCAGGTGGCCTCCCTCCTCGACGCGCTTCAGCATCGCGGCCAGCGGGTCGCCCGCGCGCGAGAAGTCCAGGCGGACCACCTGGGCGCCCTTTCCGGCCACCACTTCGCGCACGTCCGACACGGGCGGCAGGTACTCCGGGGCCTCGGGCGGCATCTTCGCAACGAAGCGGTGCGTGCCGACCGGCATCCTCTCGACCACGAGCCCGGACGTCTCGACCGTCCCGTACCGCTTGTTCTCCAGGTAGAGGTACGAGCCCGAGAACGACGTGAACACGACCACGTCGCGCGTGGTCTTCGCCTTCGCGGTCCCGGCGTACGCGGCGCGCGGCAGTCCCCTGGTGCTCGCGATCGACTCGACCTTCGGCGCCGCCCTGGGCCGCCCGACCGGCGGCGCGATCGCGGGCGTCCCGCCGGGCTCGGTCACCGCCCCGGGGGGCGGCGGCTCGGGCGGCGGCGCCTCGCGGGCGGGGACGATCACGGCCGCGAGCTGGCCCGCCGGGCCGTACCGGACCTCCACGGGCTCGACGACGAGCCCGCTCGCCGCGTCGGGCGTCCACGACACCCGCGCCACGGTCGATGCGGGCCCGGACATGACGAAGCGGGCGACCCCGGACGGCCCGGTCGTGCCCGTCGCGCCGCTGCCGCCTCCGACGGGCGTGACCTTCACCTCGCGGCCCGCGCAGTCCTCGGCCTCGCCGCAGCCCGTGCCGACCCAGAGCGCCACCGTCTCGGCGGGTGCCGGGACCGCGGGCGCCGCGGCGGGCGCGGCGGGTGCCGGGGGGGCCGGCGGGGCAGGGGGGGGCGGCGGCTTCGCGCAGGCGAGGAGAGCAGCGAGCGCCGCCAAGACGAGCCCTGCCGGAGCGATCACCGCCGGGGACGGATTGCCGCGCATCATTCCCTCTTCGGATCGGCGGCGTCGCCCGGGAGCGTGGGGTCGGACTTCGCCGGACGGAACCCGCGGATGTCGAGGTCGATGGGCTCGGGGACGAGCACCACGTCCTCCTTCAGGACGAGCACCTTGTCCTTGTACCGGACCGGGATCGGGGCGTGGGGCTTGTAGAGCGCCTTGTCCACCAGCACCTTGTAGTCGCCGGGGGGGATCGCGGTCGTCGTGGACGGCTTCCCCGCGCGGCCGGGCGTGCGGACGAACTGGATCGCGAAGTAGCCCTGCTCGTTGGTGAACTCCGTGTCCGTGTCCGGCGCGGTCGTGACCTGGGCCGACTGGACCGGCACGCCGTTCGGATCGACGACCCGGCCCGCGATCGCGGTCCCGGACTCCGGTCGGAAGTCCTTCCACACGGACGGCGCGCCGCAGGCGACGGTCGTCGCGGCGAGCAGTGCGAGCGCCGGGATGCCAGGCCGTCTCACGTCACTCCCCCGCGCGACCGGCCGGCCGCGCCACGATCCCGGTCTCCGGCAGCGCCTTGAGGTCCGCCGCCCCGGGCTCCCATTCCCTCAGCTCCGCGAGCAGGAGTGCCGCGGCCGACGAGTTCCCCGCCCCGGCCGCCTCCACGATCGCCCGCTCCAGCTCGGCCCGGCGCGCCGCGACTTCGGGCTTCGCCGCGATGCGCCGAAGGGCCTCCGTCGCCGTGCTCGCCTTCGCGTCGACGCGGAGCACCGCCCCCCACGCGCGCGCCGCGGCGCGGCAGGCCTCCAGGCGGTCCTTGCCGATGTCCGCGTCCGCCTCGAGCTGGACCGCGAGCTTCGTCATCTCGTCGATTGCGCCCGACCCGAGCGTGTCCGTCCCGGTCGCGGCCGGGCGGACCGCTCGGGTGTCAACCGCGCGGTCCGACGTCGCGCCCGGAACCGGCGCCGACGACCGGCACGCGATCGCGAGCGCGAACGCCAGCGAGACCGCTCCGAGCGCGAGCCATGTCCGAGTCACGTCGCCTCCTATCGCCCGCGCAGCACCAGCGCGAACCGGGGGTCGCCGGGGAAGCGGTCGGCCGCGGCCTTCCACGTGTCCGTGGCCTGGTCCTTGTCGCCCGCCGTCTCGTACGCCCAGCCCAGCTCGTACCACGCATCGGCCGACGCCGGGTCGAGCCGCACCGCCTCGGCGAGCTTCGGGACCGCGTGGAACGGGTCGCCCGCGCGGCTCATCGCGAGCCCGATCAGCAGGTATCCCCCCGCGCCGAGCGGGCCGCCGGCCTCCGCGGCCGCCCCCGCACGCGCGGCTTCCTCGTAGCGCTGATCCCGGAACAGCCTCTCCGCCTCGGCGAGGCGCGGGTCGCCGCC
>VGRB01000222.1 GCA_016875475.1 Deltaproteobacteria bacterium | reverse complement strand
CTCCATGTACGTGGTGCAGCTCGCGGTCGCGATCCTGGCCTGGCGTGCCTCCCCGGGCGGGCTGCGCGCGCTGGTCCGATCGGCCGCGGACGCCGCGCTCACCTTCGCCTGGCCCATGCCGCTCGCCGCGATCGTGTTCTCGGTTGCGCTCGGCGCGTCGGCCGTCGGGTTCCACTACACGAAGGCCCCGGTCCTGAGCCGCTCGCTGGCCGGTCTCGCGGAGCCCGAGCCGGTCGCCGCGGTGCCCGCCGTGATGCCGGCTTCTTCCCTCGCGGCGCCCCCGGCGCAGGCTCCGCGATCGGCGGCGCCGGCGATGTCGAGCGGTCCGTCCGGGGCCGTGGACATCCCGGTGGGGCCCGGCGACTACGTCGGCGGCAACCCGTCTGCTGCCGTCACCCTGGTGGACTTCGCGGACTTCCAGTGCTCGTACTGCCGCGTCCTCGCCTCCGAGATGACCAAGCTCAAGGCGAAGTACGGCGCCCAGGTGCGGTTCGTGTTCAAGCACTACCCGATGAACTCCGACTGCAACCCGGGGATGAGCGCGGAGAAGCCTCACGAGCACGCCTGCACCGCGGCGCGCGCGGCCCACTGCGCCGGGGAGCAGGGGAAGTTCTGGGAGATGCACGACAGGCTGTACCAGGGCCAGGATTCGCTCGGCGAGGCGCTGTACGCGAAGCTGGCGACGGACCTCGGGCTCGAGGGCGCGCGATTCAAGGATTGCCTCTCCGACCCGAAGACCGAGCGGAAGGTCCGGGACGACGTGGCCCTCGGGCGGCGCCTCAACCTGAACTCCACGCCGTCCGTGTTCATCAGCGGCCGCATCGTCCGGGGGCTCGCCGCGGAGATCCTCGACTACCACATCCAGCTCGCGTTGAAGCAGCCGAAGCTCGAGTTCGCCTCGGTCGAGGCCGCCCTGCCGAAGCCGGACCACCCGTCCATGGTCCAGGCGAGGACAGCGAAGGGGACCTTCTTCATCGATGCGTTCGAGGCATCGATCGGACCGGGCGGCCGGGCGATGAGCCTGGCCGGCGCGACCCCGGCACAGCTCTCGTGGTTCGAGGCGAAGGACGCGTGCGCGAAGGCCGGGAAGCGCCTGTGCACCGAGGAGGAGTGGGTGTCCGCGTGCGCGGGCGAGCCGGCCGTGGACAACAACGGGAACGGGTACTTCGCGGACGACGAGGTCGAGGGCCGGATGTACCCGTACGGCATGCTGTACGAGCGGGGTCGCTGCCGCGACGACGAGGACAAGTACCAGGGCGAGCCGGGCCTGACCGGCGTGCGCCCCGGCTGCCGTACCCCGGACGGGATCTACGACCTGGCCGGCAACCTCGGGGAGTGGGTCGGCGCCGAGCAGCCGCGCGCCACGGTGACGGGCGGCGACTACCGCGGGGGCGAGCGCTCCGCGTGCAACCGCAGGAGCGCCACGTTCGGCCCCGGGATCCGCAACAACACGATCGGCTTCCGCTGCTGCGCGGACGGGATGATCGAGCAGCCGCGCGTGGCCGCGTCGGAGGTCGACACGTCCTCGACCCTCGACGTGGTCGGGCGCCCGGTCCCGGCGTTCGAGATCCCGCCGGTGGACGGGCAGGGGATGATCGCCTCCCAGGACTTCCGCAAGAACCGGCTGACCTACCTGACCTTCTTCGCGTCCTGGTGCGGGCCGTGCAAGCGCGAGCTGCCCGAGCTGAAGCGGTTCGTGGACACGTACGGCCCGAAGGGCTTCCGGGTGGTCGCGGTGGGGGAGGACCGGATCGCGGACACGTCGAAGACGTTCGCGGCGCAGTACCAGCCGAACTACCCCGTCGCCCACGACCCGGACAACGTGCTGATGGGCCGCTTCGGGGTGGACGCGATGCCGGCGAGCTTCCTCGTCGATCGGAAGGGCGTGGTGCGCTTCCGGCACGAGGGCTTCAAGCCCGAGGAGATCCCCGGGATCGTGGCCGAGATCGAGCGGCTGCTGGCGGAGTGAGCGTGCGCGTGAGCGGGAGGACGGGACGGATCGTGACGGCCGCGGGAGCCGTCGCGGTCGCCTTCGGGCCGGGCCTCGCGGCGGGTGCGACGTGGGCGAACGACACCGTCGCGGACGCCCAGGCCGGTTGTGTCGGTGTCCTGGACGGGCGAGCCGAGACCGACAGCTTCCTGGACGCGAACGCCGCCCGATACAGGGCGGCCATCACCCGGGCCCGCGGCTGGCTCGACCGGTTGGAGGTGGATCACGTCCGGATCCGGGCCGCCGGGCTCAAGGGCAAGAAGAAGCACGTGGAGTACCTGGACTCGTACCGGCGACTGCTCGCCATCGCCGAGCCGGCGGACCGTCCCGCGATCATGGAGCGGATCAACCGCATCGCGGCCGAGATGAGCACGGCGGCGTGGCACAACCTGGCCGCGGTCAACGACACCGAGTTCAAGCAGGACGCGACGTCCTACCTGCGCGCGGCCCTGCTCCTCGATCGACTGGGCCTGGACACGACTGGCTACCGGGAGGAGATCCGGAAGGTCAAGCCGCGCCTCGACGGCCACATGACGATCCGCGGTCCGCACCAGCGGATGATCTTCCATTGGTACTACCGCCACTTCGGGCTGGAGGAACCGTTCGACCTCGCGGCGGGGTTCGGGGACGGCGTGATCGCCGGGCGCCTGGACCCGTACCGTTACAACGACGACGACGTGTACGGGCTGACCCACGAGGTCTTCGCGCCGTACGAGTACGGGGAGAAGCTCACCTCGGACTTCTTCGGGCCTGCCGAGCGGGCGTACCTGAGGCGGACGCTGGACGTGCTCGCGACGCGCTACCGGCTCGAGGACAACGCGGACCTGCTGGCCGAGCTGCTCTCCTGCATCCGCTACCTGGGGTTCACGGACCTCGCGATCTACCGGGAGGGGATCGAGTACCTGCTCTCGTCACAGCACGCGGACGGGAAGTGGGGCGAATACGAGAAGTACCGGAAGCGTCGCGGAGAACTCGTGGACCAGGGGTGGTACCTGCACACGACGTCGGTCGCCATCGACGCCCTGACGGTCGCGTTCCACTGGCGGGAGGGACGGGAGGCGGAGGCCGGCGCGCCCTCGGAGGAGGCGGAATGAGGGACAGGAACGGGGCGATCCTGGTCGCGTACGTCTCCCTCGCGGTCGCGGCATTCCTGGTGGGCCGGGCGTGGCCTGCGCCCGAAGCGTCCGACCCCGGCTCGCGGCCGGGAGATGTCATGCCGGCATCCGCAACTGCCCAGGCCGGGCCTGCGGACTCCTCCCCGCGGTCCCCCGGCCCGGCGCCCGGCCCGGCGGCACCTGTCCCGCAGGGGACCGCCGCGGCCGGCGCCGGCAGCGGCGTGGCGAAGCCCCCGGCGGACCCGAACCAGGTCTGGCGGATCCGGCTCGAGCCGGACGACCCGGCGAAGGGGCCGGCGGACGCGCCCGCGACGATCGTGGTCTTCTCGACGTTCCTCTGCCCCGACTGCGCGCAGGTGGCAGGCCACGTCGATCGGATCGCGGCCGAATACGGGAAGAAGGTCCGCGTGGTGTTCAAGCACAAGCTGTTCTCGACCCACCTGCACGCGATGGAGGCGGCCGAGGCCGCGGCCGAGGCGAACGCGCAGGGGAAGTTCTGGCCTTTCCACGACCGGG
The DNA here is from genome assembly GCA_016875475.1 of Deltaproteobacteria bacterium. Lineage (GTDB taxonomy): Bacteria > Myxococcota_A > UBA9042 > DTJE01 > DTJE01 > VGRB01. Next base: position 5,470 of record VGRB01000222.1, on the reverse strand, counting down.
CGCAGGCGAAGGGCGGCGCGCTCGACCGCGGCGCGCTCGAGGAGATCGCGCGCGAGGTCGGGATGGACGTCGGTCGGCTGCGCGCGGCGCTCTCGGACGGGAGGCACCGAGGCCGGGTCCTGCGGGATAGCCTGCTGGCGACCGAGACGGCTGCGCACAGCATGCCCAACGTGGCCGTGAACGGGGTCCGGCTGTTCGGGGACAAGACGTACGAGAACCTGAAGGCGCTCGTGGATCGGAAGCTGGCGGACGCGCAGGCGGCCATCGCTGCCGGGACCGCGCCGGCGCGCCTCTACGCGAGCCTCGTGGAACGCGGGAAGGCGTTCGACGCGCTCGACCCGCGCAGGCTCGAGTTCAGCGCGGACGAGGCCATGGCCCGCGGGCCGAAGGACGCGCGGGTCCAGCTCGTGGTGTTCGAGGACTTCCAGTGCCCGTTCTGCGCGAAGGTCAACCCGTCCATCGAGGCGTTCCGGAAGCGCTTCCCCGATGACGTGCGGATCGTGTTCAGGAACTTCCCGCTCTCCAACCTCCACCCCGACGCGCAGGGAGCAGCCGAGGCCGCCGTGGAGGCGGCGCGGCAGGGGAAGTTCTGGCCGTTCCACGACCTCCTGTTCCGGAACCAGAAGGACCTCGACCGGGCCGGGCTGGAGCGGCTGGCCGAGCAGGCAGGACTGGACGTGGCGGCGTTGCGCAAGGCGCTCGACGGGCGCGCGCACCAGTCGGCGGTCGCGCGGGACGTCGCGGAGGGCGGCAGGGCCGGCGTGACCGGGACCCCGGTCATCTTCCTGGACGGCCGGCGCTACCAGGGGCCGCAGGGCAACCCCCCGGAAGGGATCGAGGCCGCGGCGCGCGCGTACCTGGGGCTCGGATCGAAGTGACGCCTGGGGGGGCGGATGGCGGACTGCATCAGGATCGAGGTCCTCGTGCTGCCGTGGTCGCTGAACGCGGGGCGCGTGATGCGGGCCGTGGCGCAGGTGGCCGCGGAACTCGGGTTGAGGATCGACCTCGAGTGCAGGGCGGTGGAGTCCGAAGCGCGCGCCCGCTCGATCGGCTTCCTGGGCGCTCCGACCGTTCTCGTGGACGGAGTCGACGTCGTGGAAGAGCCGGGCGGTGTTCCGGTCCTCGGGATCCGGCGGTACGACGGCGCATTCGGGATGCCCCCGCGCGCCGCCGTCGAGGCGCGGCTGCGGGCCGCTGCCGCAGCCAGGGGCATGCCGTGCGCGACGAGCGCCAGGGGCGGGTAGGAGGATCAAGGTAGCTGCGGCCGTGGCGGTCGCAGTTCGGGGAGGCGGGTCGGTGGCTGCCGCCTGCGCGTGGGTGGGGAGGAGTCCGACGAAGGGCGTCTCCCCGATCCAGGTCCTTTCCCTCCTGGTCGTCCTTGCGCCGGTGCCGGTGTCCTCCGAAGGCCAGGGCACCGCGTCCCGCGGAGCGCCGCGCGAGGTCGCCGCGCCCCTGGTCGAGGACAGGCGCTGCGAGCGGCCGGAGACGATCGGGCAGCGGGGCAGCGGGCCTTCTCCACTCAGCTGCTTCCACGAACTCCGCCACCGCGGCCTCGGGCACAGGCTGCGTGGCGACTGGGAGCCGCCGGATGTGCTCCTCCTGGCATTCACGGAACGGTGGTCGGAGTCGCTCGCTGACCTGGCGGCGATTGCGGAGGGCCAGACCCGGGTCTTCCTTCTCGCCGACCCCGCGAAGCACTCCCCGACCGAGGTCCGGTCGTGGGTGTCGCGCCATGGACTCGACCCGGAACGGGTCGTCCCCCTCTGGCTGGGACATGACACCCCCTGGGTTCGCGACTACGGACCGCTCCAGGTCATCCGCGAGGACGGCGAGCCCGAATGGCTCGACGCGCGGTACGTCCAGGCGAGGCCGGCCGACGATGCCATCCCCCCGCTCCTCGCGTCGCGGTTCGGTGTGCCATGGGAGCCCGTTCCCATCCGTCTGGCCGGCGGGGCGGTCATCAGCAACGGTCGCGGCCTCTGCGCGTCGACGATCGAGTACCTCCGGGAGAGCGAACTGGACGTCGAGGATCCGGGCTTGATGGATCCCCTGCTCGAGAAGCTGGGATGCCGGGTCCTCGCGGTCGTGCCCGGTCTTGTGGCCGAGAAGGCGCATCACATCGACATGTTCGCCCAGTTCCTCGCGGCCGACCTGGTCGCCGTCGGGGACGTGGACCCGGCGGAAGGGGAGGAGGACGCGGGTCGGATGAACGAGGCGACAAGGGGCCTCGTGGAAGCAGCGGCACGCCTCGACATCAACCTGCGCGTGGTCAGGGTGCCCTTGCCCTATCTTGGTAGCGGAAAGTACCGTACGTACGTCAACGGGCTCCGGTTGCGAAACGAATTCGTGGTTCCGAGCTACAGCGACGTGCAGGAAGAGGTTCAACTTCGCGCAGTCCAGGCGATCTCCGAGGCGCTTCCCGGCGTCGGCGTCGTGCCCGTGCCGGCCGACAAGGTCATCGCGCTCCTCGGGTCGCTGCACTGCATCTCGCTCGGGCTGGCGTTGCCTCGGGAGGGCGGCCGGTCACCCTCGCTGCCCTGGAGCGACTGATGGACCGGGAGGCGGGATCAAGGGCAGATACGTGCACGCGGGACGGATTGCCCAGGGCAGCCGGGTTCGACCGGGTGTGGGCGCGGGCCCTCTGGCTGATGCACCACGGCCGCGTGTACCGGTGGCCGCGTCTGCCCGAGCCGATGGTCCCCCTGAGTTGCCTCGGGCAGGCCATGGAAGAGGCGCTGGGGCTGAGCCGGTACGCCTGTTCGTTCCGGCTGATCGGCGCCACGCGCCAGGGGCGGCTCGCGACGACGCGGTACGGTCGTTGGACCTTCGTGTCGCGCGCTGCGGCGTCATGCGCGTGGGAGTCGTGGCACGAGTTCGTCCAGCGGCGCGCCGCCGAGTCCAATGCGGCGTTCGAGGCCGCCATCGCGAACTTCATGCGCGCGGGCCGCGTCGCTCGATGGGCCGGGACGGGCAAGCAGCTCGCGCGCGCCGTGGGGTACGCCGATGCCCACCCGCGGGTGGTCGCGCGCTGGTTGCGCGCGGCGGTCCCCGGACTGCTGGCGGCCGGGATCGACTTCCGGTACGCGCCGCGGTCCCGCGACCGCATCTGGGTCGTGACGCTCCGCCTCCGCGGCAGTGTGCTTCCGAGGATCTTCCGCGGACCGGACCTCGGGAAGGCAACCCTCTGCCGTTTTCGCGGCCGGGAGGTGGATTGGGGGGAGTGCGTGGATTCCTTCGTGCAAGCCGAGGCCTGCCGCGATGCCTTCAGCGACTGCTTCGGGTGCGGGCACGGTCGCCGGATCCGCAAGCAGGTGGCGGCGGCATCAGGCGGCCGTCGAACCCGGGCTGGCGGTCCTCGAAATCGGAAGACGCTCTAACTCGGGATTCACCCATCGTGCAGAATCCTTGACAGATCGATGGCGTCCGCACCAAGCGGACCCTACCTCAAACGTTCGGTATCATGCCATGGAGGGCACCCTTGTGGCCGCGTTTCTCCGTCAAGGCCCAAGTGCCGGCGAACCCAGGGATGAAGCTGACAACCCACTTCCGTCACGCCGGCTGGCAGGCGCCTGACGGCGCCCCGGCGCGGTCGGTGCAGGGACGTTGTATGCGTATCGCGACGGCGCCGGCAGCCGTCGCGCCGGCTGCCCGCCTTCGGCGGGCACCGTGGGTTGCAGCTTATCCCCCAGCCGTTCGGTGGACCCAGGCCCCAGCCCGCTCGTCGGTGATTGCGAGGCGTCCTTTCTCCCAATCACCCCGAGGCGCTAGAATTGATCACGCTGCGTAGGTGGCAGATGGCGAGCGGAGCCGGCAAGCACCCTGAGACCGAGTTCCTCCGCAGCTACTGCGGCCTGAAGGACTGCATCGGATACCCACTCGATTGGCGGAGGTTCGTAGCCGCGATCGCCAGTTACTCAGGAGAGGGGCTGTTCCGGCGATGCTCGCAATACGCGGCGAACCTGGCCAACTCGTCGGACGGGGTCCTCAACGCAACGGTGCAACGATCGGCGCGACAAGCAGCCTCTCGACTCCGGTTCCACCCCGAACCAGACGGGCACAGGATCGGGCTCCATGCCGAAAGGCTGGGAGACGACTTCTCGGTCTTTCACGAGCAGGGCCTCTTGTTCTTGCAAGCAATGGCGCTGCTGCATGGCCGTCGAGAGGGTGGGGACTTCCCTGACGACGACAAACTGCTGGCCCTGGCCCTGGCGGCAAACGACTTCCTTCCCGTCTTGGACCATGGCCAAGCCGCTGATCCCGCGGCAGGCCTCGCTGCCAGCTTCATCCAGATCGCGCGCTTCAACCGCAAGGGCGACACCCGCAATGACATCTTCCGCCCGTTCGCGCTCTTCCGTCGCCCGCCGCCGCGGGGGCCTTTCTGGGAGACCGAGCGATGGTCGCAGTTGCAGCAGCAGGCGTTCGGAATGACCGCTGTCGACTACATCAGGAAGTTCGCCGGCCCCCTGTACGCCTTCTCGCTGCACTGGGATTTCGACCCCTCGCACCCCGATGCGAACTACCCGGCGATCTCCGTGGAAGGGTTGTTCTCCAAAACGACCCTTGATCCCCGTGTCACTCGCGCTTTTCTCTGGAGCATCGGCCAGACCGCGCAGACTGCAACCGAGGATCTCGTCGCGAAAGCGCGAAACGGCCGTCCGACCGACCTCACGTGCCTTCTCAAGAAGCCTTTCGTTTCCTTCGCGCAAGACCAGATGGTGGCCGTGTCGCCTTGGGCAGTTCGGGAGCAGATTCGGTTGGGTCTGCTCAGCCGGCTGATGAAGGCGGCCGTCGCGCTCGATCCGAAACGGGGCCAGCAGGACTGGGGGGCCGCGTTCGGAGACATGTTCGAGGGCTGGTGCCGCGAGGTCGTGCAGAACGCTGGCCCCCTGCCCCCTGGGTACCGAGTGCTGCTCTCGAACACGGAGCAATGCCCAGGCGAAATCGAGGACGTTGTCCTTCTGTCGGCGCAGGCAGCGATCCTCTTCTCCGTCAAGGCCATGATCCTTCCGGAGAAGGTGGCCCGGACCTCCCGGCACCCGTCCGACGCGCTTCAGTGGCTCGAAGACCGCTTCTTCGCACCTACCAGGGGCAAGAATTACCGCGGTGGCGCAATACGCCAATTGGACGGAAGGATCGCCATGATTCGACGCGGCGACTTCCAGAATCTGCCCCCGTCCGACATCCCGATCCTTCCGTGCCTGGTGACGTTCGATGCGATTCCCGACCAGCTTCCCCTCAATCGGTGGATGAACAGCCTTTGCGATCGGTACGGGCTACTCCGCCAACCCGGCGTCACGCCTATCACCTTCATGGACACGGAGGACTTCGAGATCGCAATGGCCGCTCTTGCAGCGGGGGTCGATTTGGCCAGCGTGATGAAGCTTCGAGACAAGGCCGAGTACCGCGACATGCGATGGGAGATCCTCCTTCGTGAAGCGACGCACCATGATGGATTCCCACGCCCAGCATG
>VGRB01000221.1 GCA_016875475.1 Deltaproteobacteria bacterium | reverse complement strand
CCCCGGGGTGCGCGGGCTCGAGGGCGTGACCGGGAACGCGCAGGTGGTCCGGGTCGGGAGCCGGGTGCCGAAGACGAGCGCGGGCTTCGACCTGAAGGACCTGTTCGTCGGCTCGGAGGGCACGCTCGGGGTCATCACCGAGATCGCGCTGGCGCTGGCGCCCGTCCCGCCGGGGACGGCCAGGGCCACCCTTGCGTTCTCCACGCTGTCCGACGCGTGCGCCGCGGCCGCGGAGATGGCCGCGTACGTGCCGGAGCTGGCCGCGGTCGAGGTCGCGGACCGCGACACCATGGATGCCCTGCGCGCGCTGCCGGGGCTGCGGGACCTGCCGGCGGGGGACGTGCTGTTCCTCGAGACCCACGGGCGGCCGGACGACTGCGCGGCCGGGATCGAGGCCGCGTGCGGCGTGGCCGCGGTCCACGGCGGCGCGACCGTGGCCGGGATCGACGACCCCTGGGCGGTCCGCCACCGCATGACCCGCACGATCCGCGAGGCCGCGGGCGCGGCCGGCGTGGCGCGCACCGACTGCGCCGTCCCCCTGCCCGCGCTGTCGCGGTTCGTCCACGAGGCCAAGGCGCGGGTCGCGTCCGACCGCAACCGCACGAGCGGCGGCCAGCGCAGGCTGTACGTCTTCGGCCACGCGGGCGTCGGCATCGTGCACTGCCTGATGCCGCTCGGCGGCGCGGGCGCGTGGACGCCGGACGAGGCGCGGATCGAGAAGTCCGCGCTCGCGTCGCGGGCCGTGGCGCTCGGCGGCACCGTGACCGGGGAGCACGGCATCGGCCTCGGCCACCGCGACTCCCTGCGCATCGAGCACCCCGACGGCGTGGGCTACATGCGCCGCATCAAGTCGGTCTTCGACCCCCTCGGGATCATGAATCCGGACAAGGTGTTCTGAAGCGCTCGCGGTGCGGGCGATCCCGGGGCCGCAGGGCGTCCCTCGCTCCCCGGTCAGCGGTGCGACTGCGCGCACCTCTCGCGGTACCGGACGTCGGGAAGGCCCTCGAAGTGGTGGTCCTGCGTCCAGAGGATGGCCTTGTGCGCGCGCGCGGTCGCGAGAATGAAGGAATCCGCGAGCGGCAACCGGTGCGCAACGGACAGGCGGGCGGCCTCGATGGCGATGGTCGCGGATGCATCGACGACGCGACCCTGCATCATGAGCGCGACCGCCTCGAGGCCGGCGGCCTCGCCGCGAAGGAGGACGGTCTTCTTGAAGACCTCGTAGATCGCGAGGGTGGGGACCACCTTTTCCTTGGAGTTCTCGATCGCCTTGGCGAAATCGGATGCATTGGGCCCGTCGCCGAAGTACTCGAGCCAGGCGGACGAGTCCACGACGTTCATACCCGGTCCTCCTCGTCGCGCTCGATCGACGTGTCGAGACCCCGCAGCATGCCTCGCAGCTCCCTCGCGGGCCTGACCGGGATCAGCTCGATCCTCCCCGCGTAGGCGATGGCCTGGACCTTCTGGCCCACGACGAGCTTCAACTGCTCGCGGATGGCCTTGGGAATGACGACCTGGAACTTCGGGGAGATGGTGACGGTCTCCATCGGACACCTCCGTACAACGAAGATCCTAACGATGGCGAATGCGTATTGCAAGGCGGGATTGCGCCCGGATCGCGGGGGGGAGTAGGATCGGAGCATCCGCAGGTGCGGAGGCCGCCATGAGGCTTCCCGGCGTGTGCGTCCTCGTCCTCGCGGCGGGGTGTTTCTCGACGCCGCCCGGCGAAGGGCCGCCCGGCGCGGTGACGCGCGCGCTCGGATGCGAGACGAACGCGGACTGCGCGGACGACAACCCGTGCAACCAGGACTGGTGCGCGTACGACGACGAGGCCGGGGGGAAGGACTGCCGCCACTCCGAGTACAACACGGTGGCGGGGTGCTGCTACGCCCCGGCCCTGGACCCCGCGACCGGGCTCGCGTGGGACCCGGCGGACCAGACCTCGTTCGCGCTGCCCGGGACCGCGCCGAACGGCATGCCGGACGCGCGCGAGGCGTACGGCGCGGTGCAGTGCGACGACAAGAAGCTCTGCACCCCGAACGGGTGCGACGTCGAGGGCGGCGACTTCTGGGCAGGACCCGGGACCGCGCTGCCCCCGTACTTCGGCGTGCGGGTCGGCCAGGGCGGCGGGAGCCTCGCGGGGCCCGCGACCGGCGAGGGGATCCTGGCGGGCTTCGAGGTCGCGCTTGCGCAGGGGCCGCTCAACGACTCGAACGACCTGATCGCCGCGGCGCCCGGCACCGGCGCGTGCGAGGTGCTCCGCGTCGCTCCGGCCGACCCGATGCTCCCGGGCGCGCTCGCGTGGTGGTGCGCCGGGCGCCCGCGGGCGCGATCACGGTGCGGCGGACCGTCGCGTCGTCGTTCAGTTGGGCCGGGTTCGCGGGCGACGACGCGCGGGAGGTGCTGAGGAAGCTGGTGGCGTACCTGGAGAACGGGTCGGCGGCACCGTGCGATTGAGCGGACGCCGCGGCTACTTCAGGAACTCCTCCGGGTCCGCGGTCTCGAGCTTCGGCGTGGCGCCCGGCGCGCAGCCCATCAGCACGTCGAGGCGGGCCTGGGCGCCGTCCAGCACGCGCTGCGCGACCTTCAACAGCTCGGTCCCGCGCGCGTACTGGGCGACCGACTCGTCCAGCGTCAGGTTCCCGCGCTCCAGGCGCTCGACGACCGCGGTCAGGTCCTTCAGGAGGTCCTCGAAGCGCTGCTCCTCCGGGGTCGCGGGGGTCGGGGTCGGGGTCGCCTCGTCGGGCATTCGGGCACCTCCGTCGCGACCGGATCGTGCGACGCGGCCGCGGCCGTGTCAACGCTTGACGCGGCCCCCCGCGCCGTGGCAAAAAGGGCCGCGCGCCCCGACAGGGCCCGTTGGAGGTCGAAGATGCGCCGACATGCGATCCGCTCCCTCGCGCTCCTCGCGGCCGTCGCGGCCGTCGCAGCCGTGGCAGTGCTGCCCGCGGTTGCGGCCGCCCAGGACCCCTCCCCGGCCGAGATCCTGGGGAGGATGGAAAAGACCCTGAACGGCTTCACGGACCAGTTCATGTCCGCGACCATGACGATCATCGACGTGGACGGGTCGAAGAAGTCGTACGACTTCACCACGCACCAGAAGGGCGACAAGATGCGGCTCGTCCGCTTCACGTCGGGCGAGAACAAGGGCCTCGCGACGCTGGTCGAGGAGCGCAACCGCGTGTACGTCTACCTGCCCGGCATGAAGAAGGTTCGGCGCGTCGCGGCGCACGGCATGAACCAGTCGTTCGGCGGGTCCGACTTCTCGAACGACGACATGGCCGCGGTGAGCTGGGTCGCCTGGTACGACGCGACCCTGCTGAAGGCCGACGACTCGCACTACCACCTGAACTGCACGCCGAAGGCCGGCTACGACTCGGCCTACTCGAAGGCGATCGTCAAGGTGAACCGGAAGACCTTCCACCAGGACGGCATCGAGTACTACAACAAGGCCGGCGAGAAGGTGAAGACCTTCGAGAACGGCAGCCCGAAGGAGTTCGCCGGCGGCCTCCGGAACTCGCTGGTCGTGGTGACGGACTCGCGCTCGGGGCACAAGACCCGCCTGGACATCCACGAGTTCAAGGCGAACCAGGGGCTGCCGGACTCGATGTTCACGCAGCGGGAGCTGGAATGGGGACGGTGACGCCGGGGACGCCCGGAGTCCCGTGATCCTGCGACACAGGGGGAGAGGGTCAGCGAGAATGAGGCGCCAAGGCGAGCGGAGGCGGATCGGGATGCCGGCCGAGGCGCGGGGGTGCACGGATGACTGAGCTTATCCGCGCGATAAGTGAAAAACGAAGGCCGGTGCCCGAGACGCCCCGCGCAGCCGGCGATCGATATTCTCGCTGACCCTGGGAGAGGTCGAGGACGGCCGGACGGCCGTCCCCGGACGGTCCGCCGCGCGCTTGCGGAGGGCCGGGGCGTGCCGTTGCGCGCCCGGGGAGAGGCAGATGGTCCGGGGACGACTCCTCCTGTTCGCGCTCGCTCTGCACGCGGTGGCGGCCGCACTCGCGACGCCGCGCGACGCCGCGGCCGGGTGGGCCGACATGGTCCAGCTCGGCGGGTACCTGTCGAGCGACATCCGCTACACGATCGACGACTGGCGCGGCCCGCGCGGGAGCGGGACCGGCTGGTACATGAACCGCAACGAGGCGGACTTCCGCCTGAAGCTGTCGCCCGATCCGCGCGTGACGGGCGTGGTCGAGACGAAGCTCCGCTTCTACGGGTTCAACAACGCGGACGACGTGGGGGACCTGTCGGACCGCGCGAAGGTGGACCCGTTCGACGTGCGCCTGGAGGAGGCGTGGGTGGCGGTCCGCCCCGCCCCGTGGATGGACATCAAGGTCGGCCGGATGATCCAGTCCTGGGGCAGCGTCGACATGTTCAACCCGACGGACAACCTCAACGCGCGCGACTTCTCGGACCCGCTCGACTACGCCTCCAAGGTCCCGAACCAGATGATCGAGCTGGACTTCTACCCGACGAACTGGCTGACGCTGACCGCCGTGTGGGTCCCCGTGTTCAAGCCGTCGATGCTGCCGCCGTCCGCGGTCATGGGGTTCGCCGTGGAGTACGACTCGCAGGGGTGCTTCGCCGCCGCGCCGACTCCCCCGCTGGGCCGCGCCGACGTGGACGAGTTGTTCGGGTACTTCGGCGCGCTCGACCGCTGCAAGCTGTCGTTCCTGCCGACCGAGGTCCGCACGGTCGAGCCGGAGCTGGACATCGCGAACTCGCAGGCCGCGGCCCGTGCGAAGTTCCAGATCGGCGACCTGGACCTCTCGCTGTCGTACTACTACGGCCGGTTCACGTTCCCGATTGCCTACACCGCGGTGGCGGAGCTGGTGTCGGACGGCCCCGGGACCGTGCAGGGCAAGACGAACGTGAAGTACCAGGCGGAGGTCATGTACCCGCGCATGCAGGTCGCCGGGCTCGACTTCTCGTACTCGGCGCCGTGGTTCTTCGACGTGGGCTTCGTGGGCGAGCTGGCCGTCATCTTCCCCGAGCGCGTGGACTTCGCGCTGCTCGCGAAGCCGCTCGGTGACAAGGTGTTCTCGTCGGTGAACGTCCCGAGCACTCCGTTCGTCAAGGCTTCCGCCGGCTTGGACTACACCTTCACGAAGTGGCTCTACGTGAACGCGATGTACGTGCGCGGGTTCTTCGACGAGTTCAACGACCGCTTCGGGCTCCACAACTACACGGTGCTCCCCACGGAGCTGAAGTTCTTCGAGGACGAGCTGCAGATCCGGCTGGCCGGGGCACTCGACTGCAACGACCTCTCCGCCGTGACGTACCCGCAGATCACGTGGGTCGCGGCGCCCTCGCTGGAGTTCATCGCTGGCGTGATGCTGTTCATCGGTGACACGAAGCCGGCGGACGGGTTCGACTACGGCTCGCGGTCCAAGTTCGGCCAGAAGGCAGCCGGCCGCGACTTCGTGTTCTTCAAGACGAAGTTCACGTGGTGATGAAGATGAAGAAGACGTTTCCGATCCTCGTGATCGCGCTCCTCGCGGGCTGCGGCTGGAAGGCCGACGGGCTCGAGCGCCTCGAGTCCCGGTACGGCACGGACGCGACCGAGTCCGAGCCCACCTGCCCCGCGGCGTCGGACGCGACCCCCGAGGCCTCCGCGGCGCCGGCCATGAGCGGCACCTGGGCCGTTCGCCTGGTCCAGCACTCGCTGCTGCTCGGGTCCATGCCGCTCCACATCTCGGACCTGTTCGTCGGAAAGGTGGCGGCCGACGGAACCGGGATCGACCTGACCTTCTGCACGGAGGACTCGGTCGGCTCGGACTTTTCGTCGAAGTTCGGCCAGACGACCATGTCGGACGAGGCGGTCCACGGCCTGAACAAGTCGTCGCCGGTCCGCATCCCGCTCGCGGCGGGCGCGCTGCCGAAGGCGACGCGCGTGGCGTGGCAGTGGGGCGTCAACCTCGCGAAGCCGTTCGATGACGCGCTCCCGACCGACAAGACGGACCCGCGCATCTTCGACCAGGACGGCGACGGCCGGCCCGGCCTGACCGTGACCGTGGCCGAGCCCGCCGGCGACCGCTACATGGCAAAGCGCGTCGTGTGGGACCTCGCGGACGGGGCCGGCGTCGGCGGCGACTGGGTGTTCGGCGGCCTCGCGTTCCGGATCGACCAGCAGGTCTACGGCGCGACCAGCTCGATCCTCGAGACCGTCGCTCCGATCGAGAGCGACCCCGCGGCACCGAGCGCGTGGCAGATGCACAAGGAGGCGGACGACCTCGACTGCCCGAAGCTGCTCGCGAAGTGGAAGGAGCTGTTCGGCTGCGCCCCCACCCCCTGACCGCTGGAGGAAATCCGCGATGGGCCGCACTTCGGAGACCTGGAACGGCGCCTGCGCGATCGTCGCGCGGCGCCGCGTCCTCGCGCTGATCGCGTCCGCCGGGATCACGCTCCTGTCCCTGCGCTTCGCGCCGACCGTGACGACGACCGACGACCTGACCGCGAACCTGCCGTCCGGCGACCCGGAGGTCGCGTTCTGGCTCGACATGACGCGCCGGTTCGAGGGCCTGTCGGTCCTGATGGTCGGGCTGGAGGAGCCGGGCGAGCCGTTCACCTTCGACGGCCTGTCGCGCCTCGCGCGCATCACGGACCGGCTCGCGGAGCGCAAGGCGGACGGCGTGCTGTCGGCGCGGTCGATCACGAACATCGAGTCCCTGGAGGCCGACGGCGAGGGGGGGGTCTCGGCGGACATGCTGATCCCCGCGATCCCTCGCGAGGGCGCGGCCATGAAGGCGCTCGCGGAGCGCGTGCGCGCCAACGCCCAGGTCTCCGGCGTCCTGGTCAGCCGCGACCTGTCCGGCTACCTCGTCCTGGTGCGCGCGGACGCCCGCAAGGACGCGCGCACCGTGGCCGCGCTGGTCCGCGACGTCGTCGAGGCGGAGCGGGGCGGGATGGCCGCGCACTACTTCGGCGCTCCGTTCGTGTCGCAGACCGTCACCCGGGAGGCCTGGGCGAAGCTGTGGATCGTGGTGCCGCTGTTCGCGATAGGGCTCCTCGGCGTCCTCCTGTGGCGCCTCCGGCGGCCGATCGTGGTCGTGCTCGTGATGGTCGGCGCGGGCGTGTCGCTCGTCTGGTGGCTCGCGCTCGTGCGGATCGCCGGCATCGACCTGACCGCCAGCACGGTCAACGCGGTGATGGTCATCCTCGTGGTGTCGGCGCTCGGCGCGGCGCGGCTCGCCGAGGCGCGCATCCGGGGCGAGGGCCGGGTCTTCCCGCGCTCGGCCCTGGTGTCGCTCGCGGCCGTCGCGCTCGGGTCCGCCGCCCTCGCCGTGGTGGACCGGCTCGAGCCGAATGCCCTCCCCTACCTCTCCGGCTTCGGCGAGACCACCCTGCTCGGCGTCCTCGCGGTGGCGCTGTTCGGCGTGTTCGCGGTCGCGCCCGCCGCGAGCTTCCTGCGCGTCGCCCCGTCGCGGACCGATGCGCCCGCGCGGCCGGTCGGCCGGGCCGTGCTCGCGGTCGGCCTCCTCGTCGTCCTCGCCGCGGCCACCCTCGGCGCGACGCGCCTGCGCTTCCGGGTCACCCTGTCCGAGCTGTTCACCCCGAACGACGAGGTCGGCCGGGCCCTCGCCTTCTTCGACCGGCGCCTGGGCGGGAGCGACCTCGTGCAGATCCACGTGGACGGTGACCTGCGCGACCCGGGCGTGGCCGCGCGCGTGCAGCGGCTGACGGACCTGCTGGAGGGCTCCGGCGCGTTCGCGGACGTGCGCTCCGTGTCCCAGATCCTGACCCACGTCGCCGGGAGCTTCGCCGGGCTGTACCGCGTGCCGAACGACCGGGAATCCCTGGCGAACCTGTGGTTCTTCCTGGAGGGGCAGCCCGACCTGAGGTCGCTCGCGTCGGAGGACCGGAGCGAGGCGATGATCGTGGCCCGCGTCCCTGCCGGGAACCCCGACCCGGACGGGATGCTCGCGGCTGCCCGCCGCGCCGTCGAGCTGTCGGGACGGGCCGACCCGGAGGCGACGGCCGCCCGCGTCGCAGCCGTGGCCGCGGCCGCGGGGGTGCCGCTTCCCCCGGGCCGGGCGGCCGATGTGGTCGCGGCCGCGGGCCGGGACTCGGCCGAGGCCGCCGCGGCGCGTCTCGCCACGGCCCGCGAGAAGGTCTCCGCGTACCTCGCGTCGCCGTCGTCCCCGTTCGAGCCCTCCCCGGACGACCTCGCGCGGCTGGCTGCGGCGATCGGGGGGGACGACGCGGGCCGCACGGGCAGGCTGCTGGCCGCCCTCTCCGCGACCCCGGCCCTCGTGGAGGGCGGGCGCGCGGACATCGCCGCCGAGGCGGCGGGCACGCTCGACCGGCTGTGCCGCGACACCGACCTCGAGGCACGGGCGGTCGGGCTGGGCGAGCGGCTGCTCGCCGGCTCCGCGGCCCCCTCGCCCGCCGCGCTCGGCCGCGTGCGGGGGGCGCTCGCCGACGTCGTGGCGGGACCTCCGCCCGGCGGGGAGCGCGTGAAGGTGACGATCAGCGGCTTCCCTGCGCTGGCGCCGAGGATCGCCGGGAACCTCACGGTCGGGCTCTGGGCCGCGTCCTCGGCCGCGATCGTCGCGATCGCGCTCGCCATGGTGGTGGCGGCCCGGGGCCGGGTGCGCATCGCGGCGCGCGTGGCCGCCGAAGCCGGGTTCGCCACGCTGATCGCGTTCGGCGCGGCCGGGCTCTGGTTCCAGACCGACTCGTCGTCGGCGACCCTGTTCCTGATCGCGCCGATCGCCGCGTGCCTTTCGTCCGGGGCGCTCGAGCCCGACGGCCGGCGGCCGCTGTTCCCCGCGACGTTCGCCCTCGCGATCGCGGTCGGATCCCTGGGCCTGCTCGCCATCGGCGTGGCGCCGATCTCCCGGATCGGCCTCGCGGTCGCCGTGTCGGCCGCGGCCGCGGCCGTCGCGACGTGGCGCCCCGGCACGCGCTGACCTCGTCGTCCGGGCGCCGGCCACGGACGCGGGCCGTCAACCCCGGCTATAATCCGCCCGGATTCGCGCTCGGGGTGCGCTCCGATGATCCGGGACGTCTGCATCGCGCAGATCGACACGACGGTCGGCGACTTCGACGGGAACGTCGCGAAGGTCGCCGGCGCGCTCGCAGGCATGCACGCTGG
>VGRB01000220.1 GCA_016875475.1 Deltaproteobacteria bacterium | reverse complement strand
AAATCGTGGTGGAGGCCGCGGCCGCGGCCGCGGCGGGGCCGGCGTGCGGCGGAGGCGGCGGGATCCGCTTCGTCGTGGAGGACCACGGGAGCGGCATCCCGGCGGACCAGAAGGACAGGCTCTTCAAGCCGTTCTCGTCCACGAAGGGCGCGGGCGGCATGGGCATGGGCCTCTTGGGGGCGAGGCTCGTGGTGGAGTCCCACGGGGGGCGGATCGCGTGCGCGGACCGCGAAGGCGGCGGCACGCGTTTCGAGATCGTGCTGGGGGGCGAAGGCGGCTAGCCGACGGCAGCGGCGGAGGGCGGAGCGATGAAGGACATGCAGGCAGACTCGTCGACCACGGTCGTGCCGATCGCGCCCGGCAGGGGCCTGGTGCGCCCGGTGCGGCCCGGGGTACACCCGGTCAAGTCGTACGAGGAGTTGGACGGCGCCCAGGGCAAGGCGGTTCACTTCCGCCCGGAGCGGTATTCGGCCGGTGACCTGGCACTGGTCCGGCCGGTGGTGACGTTGAGCCTGTCGGGGGAGATGCCGATCGCGTGCCAGCTCCATGATCTCTCCCAGAACGGCATCGCCTTCACGCCGCCCCACGAGGCCCGCCTGGTCCCCGGCACCACCATCAGCGAACTGGTGGTGAGCTTCGACGGCACGGAGGTGTTTCGCGGCGAGGCGCGGGTCGTGTCCGCAAGAAGCGACGACGGCATCGCGGTGGTCGGGGCGACCTTCATCGACTCGCTCATGAACATCGATGACGTCCTGCACCTGCGGGACGTGAAGTCGTGGAAGGCCGGCGACGAGCGCGGCGTCGCAGCGGGCGTCCAGCCGTGGTACGTGCCCGGCCACGAGACGTTCAAGGCCCTGGTTTGCGAGATGCGCCTTTTCCTCGACGGCGCGGTCGCCAACTACTCCGAGATGGAGCCGGGCCTGCCCTGGCACGTCGTGCACGGCGAGGGCGATTCCGCTGCCCGTTCTGCCCTCATCGAGCGGATTCGGGCAGAGTTCGTGCCCGACTTCATCCGGATCATGGGCGGCATCGACCTCGCCTTGCGGAGCGCGAGCGGCGACGACTGGCATCGCCTGAAGGAGTTCTCGATCCGGACGCTCCACGAGACCCTCATGCAGGCCCCGCTCCTCCACCGTACGCGCGTCAAGCCGCTCGGCTACCCGGGTGATTTCGAGGCGATGCACTACATGTACACCCGGAACTTCGAGGGCCAGTCGCTGTTCGCGAAGGCCCTGCACATGGGCTCCTGCGCTTCCGTCCCGGCGCAGGCGGTGCGCGCCCGCAAGAACCTGATCCGCGATCGCATCCGGGCCCTCGCCGAGGGCTGGACCGGGGACCGGCCGCTGCGGGTCGCGTCGGTCGCGGCCGGCCCCGCCCAGGAGCTCTACGAGCTGCTCAACCAGCCGATGGACATCCCGGTGCCGGTCGAGGTCGTCCTGTTCGACCAGGACAAGCTCGCCCTGACGTTCGCGCACCGCCGGATCGGGCCGCTCATCGAGGGCCGCTGGCGAGGGCGGGTCCGGGTCACCTTCCTGCACGACACCATCAAGCGTCTGCTCACGGATCCGGGCATCTTCGGCGACTACGCACCCTTCGACATGATGTTCGCGGCGGGCCTGTTCGACTACCTCCGATTCAACACCGCGACCACGCTCACGCGGAACCTGTTCGCCAACCTGGCCCCGGGGGGGCGTGCGTACATCGGCAACATGGACCCGTCCAACCCCTCGAGGTGGATGTTCGAGCACCACCTGGACTGGCACCTGATCTACCGCACCAAGATCGAGATGCTCGAGTTCGGTCAGGCCGCAGTGCCCGGCGCGGGGATGGAGATCGTCGAGGACGCGACGGGCATCAACCCGTTCCTGGTCATCCAGAAGGCGTGATGGTCTATACCTCGCCAGAGGAACTCGAGTCCCGCTGGGCCGCGTGGCTGATCGATCGGAACCGGCGCGGCACCCTGATCGCGTTCTGGCTGACGATCGTCATCTACCCCCTGTTCGCGATTCTCGACTTCATCGTCGTGCCCGAGCGCTGGCGCCCGGTGATGCTGGTGACGCGAGCCGTGGTGTCCGTGTGGAGTCTCTTCCTGGTGTCCGTCCATCGGACGCCGTTCTTCGACCGGCACTGGAAGGCGTTGACCTGCATGCACGGGATGATGCTCGGATTCGGCATCTCCGTGATGACGTACGTCCTCCAGGGCTTCCGGACGCCGTACTACTCCGGCCTGAACCTCACCATGATCGGCATCGGGTTGTTGTTCGTCTGGCCGGCCAGGCTGGCGGCATTGACGCACGGGTCGATCGTGCTGTCGTACCTGGTCCCGAACGCGCTGCTCGCCGCCCTCGCGCCGCCTGGCGCCGGCTTGATCGACCCCGACGCGGGCATCGTCAGCCTGTGGTCCACCGCGGCCACCAACCTGTTCTTCGTCGTATCCGTGATGACGGTCGTCATCGCGGCGCAGACCTTCACGTACCGGCAGCTCCGCGACCAGGTCTTCACCCAGCTCACGATCGAGCGCACGAAGGCCAACCTCGAGCGAGCCCACGAGCAGTTGAAACAGCTCGACAAGTTCAAGTCCCAGTTCTTCGCGAACATCACGCACGAGCTGAAGACGCCGCTCGCCATGGTGCTGTCGCCGCTGGAGTTGATGATCGCGGGCGAGATGGGGCGTCTCGGCGACCAGCAGCGGGCCACGCTCCAGTCGATGTTCCGCAACGGGATGAAGCTGCTGAAGCTCATCCAGGATCTGTTGGACCTCGCCAAGCTCGAGGAGTCGCGCATCCGCCTGAAGGTCGCGGACCACGACCTGGTCGCGTACCTGTCCGCCTTCGTGGCGCAGACCCAGCCGCTCGCGCAGCGGAAGGGCATCTCGATGGTCTTCTGCGCCGACGTGGCGACGTGCCGGTGCTGGTACGACCAGGACCGGATGGAGCGGGTGTTCGTGAACCTGATCTCGAACGCGGCGAAGTTCACCCCGGAGGGCGGCAACATCCGCGTGGAGCTGCGCGACCTCGGCGAAAGCGTCGAGGTCCGCGTGTCGGACGACGGTCCGGGATTCCCGTCCGAGATGGCGGAAAAGGTCTTCGAGCGCTTCTACCAGGTCGACATGGGCGGGAGCACCCGCAAGTACGGCGGGACCGGGATCGGGCTCGCGCTCGCCCGGGAGATCGTGGAACTGCACGGCGGCCGGATCCGCGCGGAGAGCGAGGCGGGCAGGGGCGCGACGTTCTTCGTCGACCTGATCAAGGACAGGGACCACTTCCGGCCCGACGCCCTCGAGCGGCGGACGGGCGCCCGGGCCGACGCGCCCGCCGGCAAGCGCGCCGCGGACCGCGGCATCGCGGACTGGAGCGTGCAGCTCGCCGGGACCGAGGACTACCGGCTGCTCGATATCGCGGAGGTCACGGAGCGCCGCGTGGTCGAGCGCGACGCGGACGAGGGCCGCCGGTCGCACACCATCCTGGTCGTGGACGACACGCCGGACATCATCCGCCTGGTCCACCTCGCGCTGCGCCAGCAGTTCAAGGTCCTGACCGCGGAGAACGGGCGCAAGGGCCTGGAACTTGTGCAGCGCGAGATGCCGGACCTGGTCGTGACCGACTTCATGATGCCGGAGATGGACGGCCACGAATTGACCGAGCGCCTTCGCGGAGACGAGCGGACCCGTCACGTCCCGATCGTGATGCTGACCGCGCGCGGGGACACCGACGACCGCATCGCGGGCATCGAGAAGGGCGTCAACGCCTACATCGCGAAGCCGTTCTCGCCGCGCGAGCTGCTGACCACGTGCCGCAACCTGCTGAACGTCCAGGAGACCCAGGCGGACATCCTGCTCACCCAGCGGATGGATTCGCTGGAGCAGGTGGCGAGCGGCCTGGCGCACGAGATCAACAACCCACTGAACTACATCAAGAACGCGGTCGAGGTCATCCGCGGCGATTCGGCCAGGGTGCTCGCGTTGGCCAGGGCGACGGCCGGCCGCGAGCCCACCCCCGACGAGGCCGCGCAGTTGAAGAAGCTCGACGCGCGGGTCACGAAGATGTTCGAGACGGCCGAGGCCGGCGTCCGCCGCATCGGCGGCACGGTCGACCTGATGAGGCGGTACAGCCGCGAGGGCTACGCGCGCCAGAACGTGCCGCACGACCTGTTCGCGGCGGCGCGCGAGGTCGTGGACATCGTCCTTCCGGCGACCGGTCGCGAGGTGGCGGTCACCACCGCCTTCGACGGCGACGGGGTCGTCGAGTGCGTGCCCGAGGAGCTGAACCAGGTCGTCACGAACCTGGTCCAGAACGCGATCGAGGCGGTCGCCGAGGGCACCGGCACGGTGGCGGTGACCGGCCGCGGCGCGGCCGACGCAGTCGTGGTGAGCGTCAAGGACAACGGTCCGGGCATGCCTCCCGAGGTGCGCGATCGGGTCTTCACGCCCTTCTTCACGACGAAGGGGCCGGGCAAGGGCATGGGCCTCGGGCTCACCATCACCTGGAGGGTGGTCAAGTCGCTCGGGGGGACGATCGACGTCCGCAGCGCCCCCGGGGCGGGCACCGAGTTCGTCATCCGCATCCCGCGCAACCCCGCTGGGGGGGCCGCGGCGGCGGCTCCCGCTCCGTCCCGTTGACGCGCTGCGGCAACCCCCCGGCCCCGCCCGCATCTTTTTGCTTGACATCCCCGAGGGCGAAACCGCACAATCCGCCCGATCCGGCCGGACCGGTTGGCACCGGCCGTCTTTGCGGCGAAATGGAAACGGAGTTGTGGTCATGAAGCGCGTGCTGGTGTGCCTGTTCGGTCTGGCGCTCGTGGGCGGCCTGGTCGCCTGCGGCGGCGGTGGTGGGGACGAGACGGGGGCGAACAACCCCGACGCGGCCGTCACCGACGTGAAGCAGGACGTCAAGACGGACGTCCCGAAGCTGGGTGACGTCAAGCAGGAAGGGACGACGGACACGACGCCCGTCCCGGACACCAAGATCGACAACCCGCCGCCGAAGGACGAGGGGACCAACCCCGACACGACCATCGGCCCGGACCAGGCGACCGACACGTACGTCAAGCCCGACCCGACCCCGGACACGACCGGCAACGACCCGGGTCCCGAGACCAATCCGATCGAGTACGGCACGTGCAAGTGGTTCTACGACTGCGCGAACCAGTGCCCGCCGCCGCCGAACCAGCAGGCGTGCGTCACGGACTGCCAGAACGAGACCTCGTCGGAGGGGTTCGCGGGCGTGCAGGCGTTCGAGACCTGCATGGACCAGAACGGCTGCTACAACAAGGCGTCGCAGGACGAGTTGATCAAGTGCCTCTCCGACTTCTGCATGGACGAGTACTTCAAGTGCTTCTCCGGCACGCTGTACGCGACCTGCACCGAGCTGTGGGCGTGCTTCGACGGCTGCCCCCCCGAGGCTGACGGCAAGGAGCTGCACGACCAGTGCGTGGGCAACTGCTGGGACGGCGCGACCTACGAGGCGAACTGGGACCATCAGCACCTGGTCGAGTGCCTGTTCGAGAACTGCCCGATCTGCGAGAAGTCGAACCCGACCCCGGCCGAGGACCAGCAGTGCGTGACCTGCCAGAACGAGACGCTGGGCACCGGCGGCCCGTGCAACGACCACTACAAGAAGTGCGCGGCGTCCGGCACGCAGACCTGCTCGGAGATCTTCCAGTGCATCAACACCTGCGCCGACACCGCCTGCGCGCAGGGCTGCCGCGCCAAGGGCACCTTCGCCGCCCAGGACAAGCTCCTGGCGATCTTCGACTGCTTCGGCACCACCTGCGAGCAGTTCGATAACGACGAACAGGCCTGGTCGCAGTGCGCGAACGAGGCCCTGACCGGCGCGTGCAAGGCCCAGGCCGACGCCTGCGAGGCCGACGCGTAGGTCCCTTCCCCCCGCCGGCGTTTCACCTCCGCGAATCGCCTGCTCCACACTGCCTGTTCCACCCGGCTTCCGTTCGGCTCGGCTTCGTGGTAGTTTCCCGCCTGTCAACCGGACGAGGCGCGCCCGCCGGGCGCGTTCGCCGAGGAGGAGAGGACATGGAGCGGATCCTGACGGGCGTGGCCGCGGCGTTCGCCGCGGTGCTGGTGGCGGGCTGCGGCAGCGACGGCGGCAGCGGGGGGAACGACACGACCGGGCAGCCGGACAACGTGACCCCGGCCGACGTGGTCGATGCGGCGGAGACGGCCGGGGCGGAGACGTCGGATCCGGGTACCGACCCCGTTGCGGCCGACGAGGGCGTGGTGCAGAAGGACAACCCGCCCGATCCGACCCAGCACGAGGCCGGGCCGGACGTGCCGCCTCCGGACGTCGCGCCGGCGTGCCCCGTCCAGGCGGTGACCGGGGACTCCTGCCACGCCGCCGCGGCGTGCAGCCTGCTCTGCGCGGGAGACGCCGCGTGGGAGGGCAAGTGCGCCGCCGAGCTCACGGCGGACCCGAAGGACGGGCACGATGCCCTGATCGACTGCCTCACGGCCCTGGACTGCCAGGCGACCGAGAACGAGGTCTTCTCCTCCTGCGCCCGCACGGGCTGCAAGGCGGAGATCGAGTCCTGCTTCTCCGGCGCGGGCAGGTGCAAGGAGATCTGGATGTGCCGCAAGAAGTGCTCGGCCGAGGATTCGGCGTGCCCGCTGCGGTGCCAGGGGATCGGGACCGTCGCGGAGCAGGAGGCGTGGGTCGAGTACGTCGGCTGCGTCTACGGGGTCGAGTGCGCCCAGACGCAGCAGATGCCGAACGGGTGGCCGATCGAGACCTGCGAGGGCAGCGACGTCCACATGAACTGCTCGGTCAAGTACCGGGCCTGCATGGGACTGTAGGTGGGCGTCATGCGTCGAGCCGGAATCGCCGTCGCGTTCATCGCCGCGCTGCTCCCGGTCGTGGCGGTCGCCGGGTCGCTCGAGACGGTGGATCACAACGTCTACACGGGCGTGGTGCTGGCGCTGGAGGAGACGGACGCGATCTTCCTGTGGCAGCAGGACAAGGACCAGCCGGAAGCCGTCAAGAGGGGCGACGCGGACAAGGTCTACCAGTCGATGGGCCAGGAGGCGGTGGTCCAGCGCGTCCCCCTGACCCGGATCGACAAGGTGGACGGGATCCCGGTCGAGCCGTGGCAGGCGGTCTATCGGGGCAGCCTGTTCTACCGCGTGTTCGCCGGCCTCGAGGGCGCGCGCATCCAGGCCGGAACGTCCGGCGACTTCGTGAAGCAGATCAAGGGGATCGTGGTCTTCCTCGGGTTCCTGATCGTGGCGATCCCGCTGCTGCTGGTCCTGGCGTCGCTGCCGTTCGCCGGGTCGCGGCTGTCGTACGGGTACGGGATCGGGATGACGCTGATGCTGGCCGTCCTCGGGTTCGCCGGGGCCTTCCTGGCCAGGATCCTCGCGGTGAACGCCGGGTTCGCGCAGACGGCGGGGGCCCAGATGGCGCTCAGCGTCGTCATCGGCCTGGTCATGGCCGGGATCGTGCACTTCTCGACACGGTTCAGCTTCTGGCAGGGCCTGCTGTTCACCGCGGTGTGGTCGGCGGCCTTCTTCTTCAGCCCGCGGGTGATCATGATGGTGCTCGGGGGCATCCCCGACCTGCCGCCCCTGTACTGACCCTCCGGATCGCGCTCGCAGGAATCGCCGCTCGCGGAAGCTCTGCGCGGTCCGCTACTCGGACTCCGTGTCCCCGGCGGGGTCGGCGACCGCGGCGTCGCCCGCCTCGCGGAGCAGGCGCTCCAGCTCCCGGCGGATGATCGCCTCGGCCAGCTCGGGCACGACGCGGCGGGCCACATCGCCGACGATGCGGCGGGCGGAGTCCCCCACGAGTCGCTCGACCTCGGCGCGCACCTGCTCCGCGATCGCCTCCGCGGAGGGGGCGACGGCTGCCGGAGGCTGCCGCACCCGGGACGGATCGGCCGGCGCGGCGCCCCTCTCGGGCGCGGGCGCGGGTGCGCGGTCCGGGGGCAGGGCGGCCACCAGGTCGCGGACGGCGAACGGCAGCACGACGTGGCGGACCCCGACCGGGAGCGGCTCGCCGCGCGGCCTGGGCGGTCCGACCAGGATCACGGTCGCGCCGGGGGCAAGCCGCGCGACGGTCGAGGCGTCCAGTCCGGCCGCGGCGAGGTCGGCCGCGTCCACGACCACGGCCCGGGGGCGCGCCTCCTCCAGCACGGCCCTCAGCTCGGAGGCGTCGCGGACGGGGACGGGCTCGGTGCCTGCGGACCCGAGCGCGACCTTCGCCATCACCTGGACGCCTCGGTTCGACGACCACACCGGGACGCGCATCCGGCCCCCGCACCGGCCCCGCAATCCGGGGCCCGCGCCAGCGAGAGAAGTGTCACGGCGGCCTGTAAGCCGGGTTCTGTCCCGGACGGCGGTCACCCGCCGCCCGGTGGCGACCATTCCTCTGGGTCACGCGTCGCCGCGGACCTCGAGCGACCATACCCGGGGACTGCCCCCCCGAACGACGGCGTACCGCCGGTCGAGGCGGCGAGCGGGCCACTCGTCCCCTGTTCGGTCTTGCTCCGGGTGGGGTTTGCCGGCGCGAGCGTTGCCGCCCGCGCCCGTGGGCTCTTGCCCCACGTTTTCACCCTTGCCTGCCCCCGAGGGGGCCGGCGGTCTGTTTTCTGTGGCACTTTCCTCGGGGTTACCCCCACCGGGCGTTACCCGGCACCCTGCCCTGCGGAGCCCGGACTTTCCTCCGGCCGCGGCCGGGCCGCGACCGACGGCCGCCCGGCCGCCGTGACCCGGAGATCGTAACGCGTCGGCCTGCTTCCGTCGAGGGGCCCAGGACGGCAGGCTACCGCAGCGGCTTCAGGAACGGCGCCTCGCGCTGGATCATGCGCTCGACCTCGTCGAAGTCGCCTCCGCCGCCCGGCAGCAGCGACTGCGCCTGGCCGAGGACGCGGATGCCGAGCGCGATCGTGACCGCGACGAGGAGCGCCACGTTCGCGGCCCGGACCAGCAGGTTCAGTAGGTCGCGGTGGTCCCGGGCGAGGTCCTGCGAGACCTGTTCCAGCGACGCGGCGAGCGTGCCGGCCTGCTCGCCGCCGGCGACCGCGATGCACACCGGCTCCGGGAACATGCCGGTCCCGCGGAGCGCCGCGGCAAGCTCGCTGCCGGCCGCGACCTCGGCGGACGCCGACC
>VGRB01000219.1 GCA_016875475.1 Deltaproteobacteria bacterium | reverse complement strand
CCCCCGCCCACGATGACCTCGGTCGCGGGCGCGCACATCCGCTGCACCAGCACGCCCTCGCCCTCGCCGAACGGCCCGAAGCGTGCCGACATCTCCTCGATGACGCGCCTGAGGTGCGCGGGGTCCCGCACGTCCAGCACCACGCCCCCGGCCTCGGTCTTGTGCACGGCCCGGGCGGACACCGCCTTCACCGCGACCGGGTGGCCGAGCCGGTCGGGCGCGTCCTCGGCCGACCGCACCAGACCCCACCACGGGACCCGCACCCCGGCCGCGCCGAGCACGTCCAGGCCCTCGCACAGGAGCGAGGTCCGTCCCATGCCCGCCAGCTCGCGCACCCGGGCCGCGGCCTCGGCGACGCCGCCGGGCGCCGTCCCGCCGTTCGACGCCTTCCGCGCCTTCCGCCGCTCGTGCTTCCATGACGCCGACAGGGCCCCGACCGCGCACTCGACCGAGGTGTAGAAGGGGAACGAGGAGTGCCGCTTCAGGTGCGCGACCTCCTCCTCGTCGGTGAACAGGACCAGCGCGACCGGCTTGCCGTGGCGCCTCACCGCCTCCTCGGCCGCGGGCACCAGCCTGCGCGCGGTCTCGCCCTCCAGCTTCGCGAAGTACTCGTGCACGAAGACCGCGCCGTCGAACTCGGGCATCGACAGCACCGCGTCGAGGATCCGCGCGTACGCGGCGAAGTCGAAGATGTCCCCGAGGTCCAGCGGGTTGCCGCGCCGGATCACCGAGTCGGCCCAGCCGTGGCCGAGCGACGACAGGAAGTCCTGAGGGAACGGCGGCAGATCGAACCCCTCGTCCGTGGCGCAGTCCGCGCCGATGACCGCGTGCCCGCCCGACCGCGAGATGACGGCCAGCCGCCTGCCGCGCATCGGCGGCATCAGGAACGCCTTGATCCGGCACATCATCTCTTCGGCCGAGCGGACCCTGAGCCCCCCCGCCTGCCGGATCGCCGCGGACAGGACCGCGTCGTCCGCCGCGAGCGCGGCCGTGTGCGAGAATGCGGCCTTCTGGCCCGCCGCGGTCCGGCCCGCGCGCTGGATCAGCACCGGCTTCGCGCAGCCCTTGATCGCGTCGAAGAAGGCGCGACCGCGCTTCACGTCCTCGATGTAGAGCGCGACCACGTCGCAGCCCTCGTCGGCCGCGAATCCGGTGACCAGGTCGGCCTCGTCCACGTCGAGCTTGTTGCCCATGGACACGAACCGGCGAAGGCCGATGCCCTCGCTCGCGATCTGGTAGAGGTACGTCGCGCCGACGCCCCCCGACTGCGCTCCGAGGCTGACGCGGCCGCGGTCGAAGAAGTCCTCGAACGGAACGAAGAACGTGCAGACCCCCGCCGCCGGCGCGAGCGCGCCGAGGCAGTTCGGGCCGACGAACCGGATCCCGTGACGGCGCGCCGCGTCGAGAGCGGCCTGCTGGACCGCGGCGCCCTCCTCGCCAAGCTCGCCGAACCCGCCGCTCTGGACGATCGCGTGCCGGATCCCCTTCCGGCCGCAGGCGTCGAGCAGGCCGGGCACCGTCCGCGCCGGCGTCATGACGACCGCGAGGTCGATCCCGTCGGGCACGTCGTCGATCGACGTGCGGATCGGGTGTCCGCAGACGGTCCCCGGCTTCGTGCCGAGCGCGTGGACCACGCCCTTGTACCCGAAGGACACGAGGTTGCCGACGATGTGGCCGGCCGCGTTCGTCCGCGACTCGGAGACGCCGACGACCAGGATGCTGCGGGGGTCGAGGACGGAGTCGAGGTTCACTGTCAACACCTATTCCTGAGCCTTGGCGTTCTTCTTGCGGATCCTGGCCATCAGGCCGTCCCAGCCCGACTTCTGCACGATGTCGTGGAACTGCTTGCGGTAGTTCTGGACCATGCTGACGTCGTCGATCACGACGTCGTACGCCCACCAGTCGCCGCGCTGCTTGTGGAACCGGTAGTCCACGGCCGCCTCGGACTTGCCCGAGTGGACGATCGACCGCACCACCGCGCTCCCGTCGTCGTTCACTATCGAGCCATTGTAGTCGATGCGGACCTCCTTCTCCGGGTTGAACCGCTTGACGTAGGTCCGCTGGATCATCTGCTTGAACTCGGCGATGAACTCGTCCTGCTGCTTCCTCTTGAGCTTGTCCCACTCGCCCGGCAGGGTCCGTTTCGACAGCTCGCGGTAGTCCACGAACGTCTCCATGACGTCGCGGATCGCCTGGTGGAGGTCGGCCTTCCTGGGGTATCGCTTCACCAGGTCCTGGATCTCGTTGTACTTCTTCTTCACGAAGCCGAGAGGGTCCGCCGGGGCCGCCGCGGCCGTGGCCGGGATCGCCGGCGCCAACGCAATCGCCACCATCGCCGCCATCGCCGGGAACCGCTTCATGGGCTTGCTCTCCTTTCCCGCACCCGCCGGCATTGGACGTGCGCAGGCACCGCGCATTCGCGGCGCCGCGATCCGGGGCGTCAGAACGCCTCGGGGACCAGCCGCGCGCCGGTCGCCCGCTCGAGCGCGGCCAGGGCCACGTTCCAGTCATGGATCGACTTCAGGTAGTCCATGCGCGACTGGAAGAACTGGACGAGTCCGTTCAGCACGTCCGTCATCTCGGCGAGGTCGTTGTCGTAGAGGTCCGTCTTCGATATCACCCAGCCGCGCGCCGCGTTCATCGCGTCCATCTGGGCGTCGACCATGGTGCGCGCGTCCACGGCCTCGCGGAACAGCCGCTCGACCTCGAGCCGCACGCCGCGCTCCGCCTCGGACGCATCGGCCGACAGCTTCGCCAGGTTCGCCTGCGCCTCGTGCAGCTCGCCGATCTTCCGGCCAAGCTCGAGGTCCAGCTTCAGCACGAGCCCGGCTCGCCCCGTGTACCCCCCCGGCGAATCCACGCCGGTCCGGTACCAGGCCCCGGCGTGCGTGTACGTGAACTGCGCCGCGAACAGGAGGTCGGGCCAGAAGGCCGTCCGCCTCGCCCTGACCTCGGCCTCGCGCGCCGCGATCCCCGTCCGGAGCGCCACCAGCTCGGGCCGGCCGGCGACCGCCTTCCCGGTCAGGTCCTCCAGCACCAGGTCGATCGAGGACTTGACCGGCTCCGGCGTCCCGACCTTCAGGCGCACCGGCTCGGCCGGCAGCGCGGCGACCGTGCGGATCGCGGCCTCGGCGAGCGCCAGTCCGCGCCGCGCCTCGAGGTCTCGCGACTTGATCTGCGCCTCGGCCACCCGGAGCTTCAGCTTGTCCACCGGGTCGAGCCCCGGGTCGTCCGCCGCCTCCAGCTCCTCGACGTGCCTGCGCGCCTTGTCCAGGTAGCCGCGCCCCTCGTCGATGATCGCGGACAGCTCGCGCGCCAGGGACAGGGCGAAGAACGCCCTGTGGAGCCGGAAGCGGGTCTCGGCGGTCGCGATCCCCTCGCCTGCCTTTCCGACGTCCACGCCGAGGGACGCCGCAGCCTTCAGGTGCTTGATCTTGTTGAACGTGTACAGCGGGACCCAGCCCGTGATCTCGGTCCGGCTGAACACCCCCCACACCGCGTAGTCCGTGCTCCCCTCGTTCGGCCCGCCGTACCGGCCGGGCATCGGCGCGAGCGCGGTGCTGGCGCTGACGTGCGGCCACTCGGTCCACTTCGCCTGGGTGAGCTTCGCCTCCAGCGCGTCCGTGCCCGCGCGCGCCGCCCGCACCAGCCCGCCGTGGGGGATCGCCCAGGCGACCGTCTCCGCGAACCCCATCTCGCGGGCCGGGGCGGCCGCAGGGCCGGGTGCGGGCCCGGGCGCGGGTTCCAGCCCGGGCTCGGGTTCGGTCACGGGAGCGGGCGCAGGAGCCTGGGCGCGCGCCGAGGGGGCGGCGAGGGCGGCGGCAACGAGAACGATCCCGACGGCGAAACGCGCCTGCACGCTCGGCCCCTACTGCTGCGAGGACACCTTGATCCGGATCGTCTTCTTCAGGATCGCGGAACCCATGAACGCCGACACGAACGCGCCCTCGAACCCGAGCGCGCCGCAAGCGGCGTCCCCCAGGAAGAGGAGGTTCTTGTACCCGGTCCGGACCGGCCACGTGACCAGGTCCAGGCCGCGATCGAGCGCGTCGGGGTAGATCGGCACGAGGCCCGCCGGATCGACGGCGGGCTCCCCGTTCTTCGGGTTCGTCCCGATCGCCGCGTTCGAGATCGCCGTCATGTGCTGGTCCACGAACGGCATCAGGCCGCGGAGCCCCGCGAGCAGCTCGTTCGAGAACGCCTCCAGCTCCGCGGGCTTGCCGGTGAAACGGGTGGCCGGGAGCAGCCCCGACACGGCGACCGCGGTCCGCTCCGCGTCCAGGCTGTCCGCCGGCTCCATGGCCGGATCCGACTGGACGATCAGCAGGTTGCCGCCCTCGAGCGGGCGGTGCGGGTTGCCGACGACGAACGCGGTCTGGGCCATGCCCTCGGGGATCAGGGAGCGCCGCGCGCCCACGTTCAGGGTGACCATCCAGTGGGACGGCTCCACCTTCGCGACGCGCTGCCGGTAGCGTCGCTTCGCGCTCTCCACCGGGATCTGGTCGAGCAGCTGGCCGAGGTCCGTCGCCGCGACCATCATCCCGACGCCGATGGCCTCGTCGCGCGCCCGCACCTCGACCTCGCGGATCCGGCCGTGCCGGACCACGACCATGTCGACGTGGTCGCCGGGGCGCACGTCCCCGGAGTTGTTCCGGATCCGGTCCAGGAAGAGGGCCTTCAGCGCGTCGAGCCCCCACTCCACGAAGTACAGGCCGCGGAGCAGGTGGTTCGCGAGCCGGACGAACGGCAGCGGGTGGCGGCGCGGGTCCGTGATCCCGGACATCGCGGCCACGGGCGAGGCGAAGAACGCGGCCAGCGAGGGGTCGTCGCCGAGCGGCGCGAGCGCGTCCGCCCCGCCGTCCGCCAGCAGCGGGGCCACGGCCTTGCGGTACCTGCGCCACGCGAAGTACTCGCGGAACCCCCCCGGCGGGACGACCGGGCAGTCCTTCAGGACCGGCTCGACGGCGGGCTCGACCTCGGCGATGCGGCGCGTGAAGTCGCGGAACGCCTCGAGACGGCCCGGGAACTCGCGGGAGATCTCGTCCTCGAGCACCCCCTTCATGTGGGTGACCTCGACCCTGGCGTCGGGCAGGATCACGCTGCACGTCGGCGTCAGCGGGCGCGGCAGGTTCCGCATCTCCGGCGCGAGCGCGAGCTCCCGGAACGCCTCGCGGATCGGGGTGGAGTCCGCGAAGCCCCACAGCAGGTTGGGCCGCCGCACGAAGCGGTGCCCGTCCACCTCGTAGACGTTGTCCCTGCCCCCGTGCCCGAGCACGAGCACGCGGTAGCCCTTCTTCGCGGCGAGCGCCCCGAAGATCAGCCCCGGCAGGTCGGTCCCGACGATGACCACGTCGTATGAGCTGCGCAGCATGACGCGTCTAGCCGCCTCCTCGGAGTCGCAGGATCAGCTCCTGCAGTGCCTGCGGGTACAGCCGGTTCTCCTCGACCAGGATGCGCGCCGACAGCGAGTCCTCCGTGTCCCCCGGCAGGACCGGGACCGCGACCTGGGCCAGGACGGGGCCGGTGTCGGTGCCGCGGTCGACCAGGTGGACCGTGCAGCCGGTCACCTTGACGCCGTGGCGGAGGGCCTGGCGCTGCGCGTGCAGGCCCGGGAAGCTCGGCAGGAGCGCCGGGTGGACGTTCGCGACGCGGCCCGGGAAGCGGTCCAGGAAGACCGGCGAGAGCACGCGCATGAACCCGGCGAGCGCGACCAGCTCGACCCCGTGCGCGGCGAGGCGGTCGGCCAGCGCGGCGTCGAAGGTCTCGCGCGCCGGGAAGTCGCGGTCGGACAGCACGAACGTCGGTACGCCGAGCGCCTCGGCCCGCGCGAGACCGGCCGCGTCCGCCCGGTTGCTCGCGACCACGACCGGGTCCGCGGACAGGCGGCCTTCGCGGGCGGCGGCGACCAGGGCGAGCATGTTGGTCCCGCGGCCCGAGATCAGGATGCCCAGACGGGTGTTCGGGGTGGCGCCGCTCACGTCAGACGCACCTCGCCCGCGCCGGCCTCGATCCGGCCGGCCACGAAGGGACGGAGCCCGGCCGCGGCGAGCAGCGCGAAGGCCTCGTCCGCCGCCCCGGGCGGCACCACGACCAGGAAGCCGACGCCCATGTTGAAGACGTTCCACATCTCGGCGTCGTCCACGTCGGCCCCTTGCAGGAACGGGAACAGCGGGTTCGGCGGGATGGCGGCGCGGTCCAGCACCGCGTGGACGTCCCCGGGCAGCACGCGCGGCAGGTTGCCGGGGATGCCGCCGCCCGTGACGTGGGCCATCGCGCGGACCTCGACGCGCGCCAGGAGGTCGAGGATCGGGCGCACGTAGATGACCGTGGGCGCGAGCAGAAGCTCGCCGAGCGTGCGGTCGAAGCCCTCGTAGGTCCGGTCGAGCGCGAGCCCGCGGTCCGCGACGATGCGGCGGACCAGCGAGAACCCGTTCGAGTGGACCCCGGACGAGGGCAGGCCGAGCACCACGTCGCCGGGCCGGACCGCGGCGCCCGTGACCAGCCTGGGCTCGTCGACCAGCCCGACCGCGAAGCCGGCGAGGTCGTACTCGCCGGCCGCGTAGAAGCCCGGCATCTCGGCCGTCTCGCCTCCGACCAGCGCGCACCCGGCCTGCCGGCAGCCCTCGGCGATTCCGCCGACCACGCGCAGGGCGACCCCGGGCTCGAGCCGTCCCGTGGCAAGGTAGTCCAGGAAGAACAACGGCTTCGCGCCGGCAGTCAGCACGTCGTTCACGCACATGGCGACGAGGTCGAGCCCGACCGTGTCGTGGATCCCGGTCTCGAACGCGAGCTTGAGCTTGGTCCCGACGCCGTCGGTGCCGGACACCAGGAGGGGGCGGATCATCCCCGAAACGTCGGGGGCATACGCCGCCGCGAAGCCGCCGATCCCGGACACGACCTCGGGCGGGCGCGTACCCGCGACCATCCTCCCGATCGCCTCCGCGAAGGCGTCCTGCGCGTCCGCGTCGACCCCGGCCCGCTTGTAGGTGAGGCTTCCCATCGCGGCGGAGGATACCACAGAGAAGGTACCGCCAGAATCGCAGCTCTCCCGGCGGCCGCAAGGCGGCCGCGCAAGGGTGGTGGCCCGCGCCCCGCTGCGCGGGGCGGCGGGCAGGGGGGCGAGCCGCGCCCCCCTCCGATCGATGCCCCTGGGGCCTGCCGGGGTCCGGGGCGTGGGGTACGTGTCTCGACGGGTGTCGTTCGGGACGGCCTGCCGCGCGGGCCGGGCGAGCGCGTCGCACCCGCCCGTCGCCGCTCGGGTCAAGCTGCGATTGACTTCCCCGCGCGCGCGTAGTAGGAAGCCGCGTCTTCTTTCCTCCGCAGGGGGTACCTGATGAGAAGGGCGCTGTTCGTGGTGGCCGGCCTCGCGGCGGCCGGACTGGTTTCGGGGTGCGAGAAGGGCGACGGCTTCGCGACCTGGTCCACGGGCCTGCGCGTGCACGGGACCGGGGTGGTGACGGAGGTCTCGATCGCCTACACGCAGGTCGAGGGCGACGAGGCCAAGGAATCCAACGGCTTCCAGACGGGCGGGGCCCTCGTCATGGGGTCGACCGGCAAGCTCAGGACCGAGAAGCGCACGGACCTCGTGACGGACTGGCAGGTCGTCGGCCAGACGAGGACCGAGAACCCCCTGGTCCCGGGCAAGCCGGTCTTCGGCGACGTGCCCGTGGCGATCGTGGAGGGCGTCGAGGTCGAGTCCGGGTGGTCCGACGCCCGGGAGTCGATCATCATCGAGCACAAGGGCGGCGAGCACGAGGGCGAGACCTACAGGCAGAGCTTCATCGACCGGGCGACCAGGGCCTCCACGTGGGGCTTCGCGGGCGACGAGTACGTGGTCAGGTTCTCGGACCTGACCCTGCTGTGGGACCCGGACCTCGTGGAGAAGTGGCACGCCACGCGCACGCCGCTGCCGGGGCTCGACTACCTGACGCTCGCCGACGCCGGGGTCGGCGACTTCTGGGTCCACCCGAACGGCCGCACCCTCCACAAGGTCGTGGCCAGGGAGCAGACCCCGAACAGGATGTTCACCGGGGTCAAGGTCGAGCTGCGCGAGACCGGCAACTACGACGCGAGGAACGTGATCGAAACGTGCCTGCACACGACCGAGGACGTGGACGAGGCGAACACGGTGACGGACGACGGGTGGCTCCAGCCGGGGTTCGACCACCCGGAGCTGTTGATGCCGGCCGTGCGCCTGGACCCGGGCTGCTCCGGGGACTTCCTGCACCACAAGGTGGGCTACGAGTGGTGGCGCTCCAACACCCTGGTCGCCGAGGACGCGACCTACTTCACGATCGCGATCACCGACTTCGGCTGGCACTGGTACGACGACGCGAGCAAGAGCCGCATGACCGCGAAGGTCGCCCCCAACAACCCGCCGCCCGACATCCGGAAGTACGTGGTGTTCACGGTGACCGAGCGCCACGTGGTCTGGAACGCGGACAAGTGGGAGGACGTGAACACCCCGTGGTCCCGCCAGTAGCCGCGCATTCCGTGCTTTTGATGTTCGCACGCAACCCAACGTAATCACGTCCTGAACAGGTTTTCTGCGATTTTTTTCGCGCACCGGGGAACATTCGACCCCCATCCGGCGACTAATCAGCGGAGACGCGGATGCGCCCTCCGGCCTGGAGGCGCGCGCGGCAGAGGGGGTCGCCGGTGAACGCCCTGAAGCGCGAGCGGGACGCGTCGCTGGTCGTGGATCGCCCGGGGCGGATCCTCGTGGTGGACGACGACGCAGCGATCCGGCGCCTGATGTTCGACGTCCTGCGTCGGGCCGGGCACGTGGTCGAGTGCGTGGAGTCGGCCGAGCTTGCCCACCCTCGCCTCGACGACGTGGACTTCGACCTCGTCGTGGTGGACCTCGCGCTCCCCGGCCAGGACGGCGCCGACTTCCTCCGCGAGGCGTTGCGCGCGAATCCCGACCTCGTGGCGGTCGTGATGACCGGCCAGGGGAGCGTGCGCTCCGCGGTCGACTGCATGAAGACCGGCGCGTTCGACTACATCCAGAAGCCGTTCCCGCCGTCCGCGCTGCTCGGGGTCATCGATCGCGGGATGGAGGTCCGCCGCCTCAGGACCGAGAACATCCAGCTCCGCGAGACCGTCGCGATCTACGAGCTGGGG
>VGRB01000218.1 GCA_016875475.1 Deltaproteobacteria bacterium | reverse complement strand
TCGCGTGCGCTCGCCGCGGTCGGGCGGTTCTGCATGGGGCCGCGGAAGTGGACCGTGCTCGCGGGGGCGGGGGTGCTGTCCGTGGCGGGCTTCCTCGCCGCGCGCACCGTGGTCATCGGCGACGTGCACGCGGGCACGCCGATGCTGTGGCCGGACTCCGACTACAACCGCGACACGGACGCGATCGGACAGAAGTTCGGCAACACGGACGTGCTGAACGTGTTCGTCGAAGGCGACGCCTGGAACGCCATCAAGTCGCCGGACGTGCTGAACAAGATGTGGTTCCTGGAGCGCGAGATGCTGGCGCTGCCGGAGGTCGGCGGCACGTCGTCGATCGTCGGCTACATCCCGCCGATCATCCGCGCGATGCACGGCGGCGACCCGCGCTGGGAGCTGATCCCGACCGACGGGCGCGAGTCGGGCTTCTTCCTGGAGATGATCTACAGCGCGAGCGAGCCGGGCGACCTGTCGCGCTTCGTCACCCCCGACAGCCGCCATGCCAACATCTCGATCTACCTGAAGGATCATCGGGGCGAAACCCTGCGGACCGTGGTGACGCGGCTGCGCGACTACGTCGCGAAGAACCCGATCAAGCGCTCCACCATGACGATGGGCGAGCTCGCGAACCACGTCCAGACGTGCGTCCTGAGCCGGATGGAGAACTGCCCGACGATCGAGCCGGGGGCGCGGTTCCGCCTGGCCGGAGGCTACGGCGGGCTGCTCGCGGCCATCAACGAGGTCGTGATGCAGAAGGAGGTGATGGTCACCGTCCTCGCCTTCCTGTCCGTCTTCCTGTTCTGCGCGATCTCGTACCGATCCGTGGTCGCAGGGGCCCTGTTCATGCTCCCGCTCGTCGCGTCCAACTACCTGACGTTCGCCCTGATGGGCGTCCGCGGCATCGGGCTCGACGTCAACACCCTGCCGGTCGTGTCCCTGGGGGTGGGCCTCGGCGTCGACTACGGGTTGTACGTGGTCAGCCGGATCATGGAGGAGTACAAGGCACGGCGCGACCTGGCCAAGGCGATCGAGGTGTCGATGGCTACCTCGGGCAAGGCGGTCGTGCTGACCGCGGTCACCATGGTCGTGGGCGTGGTCTTCTGGACGTTCAGCTTCCTGCGGTTCCAGGCCGACATGGGCCTCCTGCTCGTGTTCTGGATGAGCATGAGCATGGTCGGATCCCTCCTGCTCCTGCCCACCCTGATCTGGGTCTTCCGGCCGAAGTTCGTCATGAGCGTCGTGCGCGAGGACGGCAACGGCGCCTCCCCCGGCGCCGGCATTCCTGCCGCGCCTGCCGCGGGGTAGAGGTCCACGCCGGAGCGGGTGCTCCCTCCCACTTCCTCCCTTCCGTCGATCCGTGAGACCATCCGCCCCATGGAAGCGCACGCCGATCGCGGGAACCTGCTCGCCTGCTGGGGGGGAGCGCTGGCCGACGGGTGCGAGATCAACCCGTTCCGGATGCTCCCGCTGATGGGCCTGCTGAACGTGCGCGCCCGGGAGCTGGCCGGCTTCTCCATCCTCCAGCTCCTGGTCCACGCCCCGATCGTCTTCCTGCTCTGCTGGGCGCTGTCCTACACGTTCTGATCCGAGGTGCTCGTCGGAATTCCCGAATCCCCCCGGGCGTAACACGCGTGTCAGGAGGTGTCCCGATGCGGCGCTGCACCCTGCTGATCGCGCTCGCCGTTCCCGTGACCGTGACGGTGACCGCGCCCGCGCCCGCGGTCGCCGCTCCCACCGCCGAGGAGCGCGCCCTGCTCGCGCTCCTCCAGGGGCGCGACGCCGAGGCGGTGCGGGTGCTGGAGGCCGCGGCGTCCGAGGACCCCCAGCTCCGCCTCCTCGCGGGCCGCGTCGCGCTCGCGCGGGGCGACCGGGCCGCGGCACGGCGCCTCCTGTCCGGCCCGGACCCGGCCGCCGCCTGGGGCCGGATCGAGCTGGACCTCGCCTCGGGGCGCGCGGCCGAGGCCGCGACCGCCGCGATCGCGGAGCTGGACCGCGCCCTGGGCGGCGTCCACCGCGAGGCGATCGCCGGCCTGCTCGTCCGCTGGGCGTCCGACCTCGCGCCGAGGGACGCGGGCACCGCCGCGAAGATGCTCGTCGCAGTCCTGGACCTCGACACCTCCGCGGACCTCCGCCGGACCGCCGAGGACGCGCTCCTCCGCGCCCAGGGACCGAAGCCGGACGCGCGCGCGGCGGCGGTCGCGCGGCGCAGGGTCGCGGCCGAAGGCGCCGTGCCCGACCTCCCCGCGCGCCGCGTGGCCGGTGCCGCGCTCGCGGGCCCGGCTCCGGACCGGGCGCTCGCCCTGCTCGACCCCGTGGTGCGGGGCGCTCCCCGCGAGGAAGCCCTGGCCGCGGCCCGCACGGTGGCGGGCCTCGCGGTGCCCGACGCCGACCGGACCGCGCTCCTCGACGCACTCGGCCCGCGGTTCCCGGACGACCCGGACGCGGGCAGGGTCCGGCTCGACTGGGGCAAGGCGCTCGCCGCGCGCGACGAGGCGGCCGGCTCCGTCTTGCTCCTCGCGCTCGCCTCGCACGCGACCGTCGGCGCCGAGGCCATGGAGGCGTGGGCGCGCGCCGCGACCGATCCCGCGGACCGTCGCGCCCGGTGGACGCGCGTCGCCGAGCGCGAGGGCGCGACCGCGAGGGGCGACCTGGCCCGCAAGGAGGCGCTGGCGGCCCTGCGCGCCGCGGTGATCGCGACGGCCGAGGGCGAGCCCAGGCGCGCCGCGGCCGCGGAGGCGCTGCGGGTGCCCGGGATGGAAGGCGACCCGGTCGTGCCCCGCCTCGCGATCCCGGCAGGCCCCGGCCGCGCGGATGCGCTCTGGGCGCTCGCCTCGCGCTTCCCCGCGGGGGGGGACTGGTGCGACGAGTGCGCGCGCGGCCTCGTCGCCTCCGGCGCGGTCCTCGCCGACGCGGAGCGCTTCACGAAGGCGTGCCCGTCCGCGTCCGGCCACGAGGCGGCGGCCCTGGCCGCGCTCGAATCGGGGGACGAGTCCCTGGTCCTCGCGCCGGCGGCGGGCGCGGTCAAGGCGCTCGCGACCGGGGCCCCCGCGCTCCGCGTGACCGAGCACGACGTGGATCCCGAGGCCCTGTTCCGGGCGACCGACGGGCACCCTCTCGAGACCGCGATGGACGCGTTCCTGGTCGAGTCCGGCACCCGGTACGAGGTCGGCCTGGACGCGGCTCGCCTGGACTGGCGCCTCCTTCGTCCCCGGTCCGGCGCGGCGCTGGTCGCGGTCCAGGTCCGCGGCAAGGACCGGCAGGCCACCGCGCTCGTGGTCCCGGACCCGATCCGGCTCGAGGTGGTGGTCAAGGGCGACTCCGCCGCGGTCCTCGCGACGCGCGGCGGGCGGGCGGTCCCCGGCTGCGCCCTGACCCTCCGGTCCGACGCGCCGGAGCCGCGCCACGCCCGCGCCGACGCCAGGGGGATCGCAATCATCACGGGCCTTTCCGGCGCCGTGCGCGTCATGGCGCGCGACGGCCGGGCGCTCGGCTTCGCGGTGACGGAGGGCGCCGAGGACGCGGCCCCGCGCAAGGACCGCGTGACGATCCTGCCGCTCGATCGGGCCTTCCCCGCCGCCGGCGCGCGGCGGCCGTTCCTGGCGGTCGCCACCCGTCTCGACGGCGCTGCCGCCGGTCGCGTCAGGCTCGAGTCCGCGACCGCGGACGGCGAGCCGCTCGACGCGGCGGAGGCGTCGCTCGCGGGCGGCGCCGCCGTGGTCGAGCTGTTCGTCCAGGGCGGCGGCACGGTCACGGCCTCGCGCGGTGGCGAGACGGCCGTCGAGGTCCCGCTCCCCGTCGCGCCCGAGGCCGCGGGCCCCGGGGTCGCCATCTCCTTCGATCCCCCCTCCCCGATGCCGGGCGGGCGCGTGGCGATCCGGGTGCACGACCTTCGTCCCGCGCCCGACGGCCGGGAGGCGCGCGTCGCGGTCACCGCGCCGTGGACCAGGGAGCGCGTGGACGCGCCGGCCGGGCCCGCGCCGATCGAGGTCGTGCTGGACCTCGCGTCCGCCGCGCCCGGGGACCGGATCGAGGCGGACGCCACGGTGGGTGACGAGCGCGTGCTGGCTCACGTCGTTGTAGGGCGGGCCTCCCCGGCGCCGCCTCCGAAGGCACCAGCGGAGAGGCGGGCGAAGGCTCGCCCGCCCTACGACCTCTTCGCGGTGACCGCGGACCGCGTGCTCGCGGCCGGCACGTCGGCGCCCGACCGCGGGGCCGTACCCCCCACGATGTCCGCGTGGGTCGTGTCGTCCGACCCGGAGGCCGACCCGCTGCCCCTGCCCGCGCCCGAGGTGCCCGTCCTCGCGATCGGCGGTGCGCTCTCGCGCGACACCGAATCGACCCTGTCGCTCGCGGACGGGCTGCCGGCCGGCACCCGCGTCTGGGCGGTCCTGCGCGACGCGTCCGACGCGGGCCCGGTCCCGGCCGCTCCGGACCTCCAGGAGACGTGGTCGGGGCCCCCCGGCGGCGCGGCGGAGCCGTGGGAGCCGCAGCCCGTGGAGGGCGAGGCGATCGCGGAGGCGCTGCTCCAGGAGGAGGAGCGGGCGGAGGAGGCCAAGGCCCCGGTCCGCATCCACATGGGCGCGGCGAGCACGAAGGAGATGCAGGCGCTCGGCCGCGTTTCCGGGACGGGCTACGGCGGCGCCGGTGCGGGCGGCGGCGGGGCCGCGTTCGGACACGCCGGATCGGTCCGAATGGGCAAGGCCGAGGCCCTCCGCGCGGTCGCGCCGTCGTACCTGCCCGGGGCGATCGCCTCCGTCCTCGCGGCCGGGCCCGGGACGTGGCGCGTCCGGGTGCCCGCGTCCGTCACCCAGACGCACGCGCTGGCCGTGGCGAGGCTCCCGGACGGCAGGTGGATCTCGACCTCGCGCCACCTCGCGGTCGGCGGCGCGGCCCCGGTCGCCGCGGCCCCCCACCGGGTGCCCGGCCCGCCGGAGACCTGGGACGGGTCGCGGGACGCCCTGGCCGCGGTCGCGGCCACGCTGCCCCCGGACGCCCGCACGCTCGCGCTGGCCGCGCTCGTCCGCCGCGGGCACGCGACGTCCCTCCCGGCGCTCCGCGCCGCCCGCGCCGAAGCCGGTGGCGAGGAGGCCGGGGCCGCGGTCGCCTCGAAGCTCGGCCACGGCACTGCCCCTGCCGGCGACGGCGCGGCCCGGCGGCTGGAGGGCCTGCCCGACCCGCGCCTCGCCGAGCGTGCAGAGGCGGCGCTGGAGGCCGCGGCCGGCGAGCCGGAGCGGGCCGTCGCGGCCGCGCGCCGGGTGGTCGGGGCAGCCGAAGCGAGTGCCTGGGCGCGAGCCCGCCCCGCGCTCGCGCTGTGGGTCGCGGGCGAGCAGGCCGAGGCGGAGGCGGCGCTCGCGGGCGAGCAGGCCGAGGCGGAGGCGGCGCTCGCGGGCGAGCAGGCCCCCCTTGTCGCGGCGAGGGCGCTGGTGACCGGCAGGACCGAGCCGCGCCACGCATCGCTTCTGTGGGCCGTGGCCCGCTCTCCCGCCGCACTGCCGCTCGATCGCGCCATCGCGATCGCGGCGCTGAGTGGCCGCGCCGTCCCCGGCGCGGCAGGTCCCGCGGCGTCCGCGCCGCGAGAGGCTTCCCCTGCCTCGCTGGAGGTCCGCGTGGACCCGCCCCTGGCCGAGCTCCACGGCCGCACGTTCGCCCGGGGCGCGACCGTCTCGACGCGCCGCGGGCACGAAGTCGCGCTGCCGCCGGCAACGACCGTACCGGCCGGCCGGACCGTGCCCGTGCGGGTCGAGATCCCCCCCTCGCCCGACCCGTCGCGGGTCGCGTGCCCCGACGGCGCGGTGCAGCCCTGGCTGGACCTCGACCCCGCCTGGGCGGCCCGGGTCGTCGAGTGCCGCGTCCGCCCCGCCGTGCCCGGCGCGGCCGACCTCGTGGTGACGTGGACCGGCCCGTCGGGCGAGCCGCTCGCCGCCGGGTCCGCCCGGGGGGCGGTCGGCCCCGCGCACGCGTCCGGGGCCGGCGACGCGATGAGCCCGGACGAGGCGCACGGCCTCGGCGTGGCCCTCGCCGGCCGCGGCGACCCGGCCGGGCCCGCCCTGCTGGCGCCCCTGCTCGCGAGCGAATGGCTGGCCCCGCCGGCGGTCGCGAGCGCGAGCGCCGCCCTGCTCGACGCGGCGAGGCTCTCGGGGGGTCCGGCGGCGCTCGTCGCGGCCTTCGAGGCGCACCGCGAGCGGGCGGGCAGCGGCACGCTCGACGTGGCGACCGCGGCCGCGGTCGCGCGCGCGTACGCCGCGACCGGCCGCCCAGCCCGCGCGGTCGCCGCGGCCAGGGTCGTGCTCGACGCGCGCTTCCGCGAGGAGCTTTCGGCCGTGCGCGGCGTGCACGCGGCCGGGCTCGCACTGTCCGCGGTGCAGCTCGTGAGGGAGCTGGTCGCGCGCTACCCGGAGGGCCCGGCCGCGATCGAGGCGCGCCGGCTCGCGCCCGCCCTGCTGCTCGACCTCGCGGACCGCGACGGCGACCGCCTCGGCTACACCCGCTCCTCGCTCCGGCACACGGCGGCGGCAGGGCTCGCGGCCTTCCTGCTCCTGCACCTCGGCGACCCCGGCGCGCCCGACGCCGCCGGGACGCTCATCGACGCGCTCGCCATGCTGCGCGACCCGGCGCGCGAGCAGGCCCTGGCGGGCCCGCTGGCCGCGCGCTACCGCAAGTCCGACAACGCGTGGCGGCTGTCGGTCGCGGACGCGCGGGCCCGGTTCGCGCGGGCGAGGTTCGCGGACGCGGCGGCCGTGCTGCTGGCGCTGCCCGATTCGGCCCGCGAGGAGCCCGAGGTGGCGGTGCTGCTGGGCCGGGTGCACGAGGCGCTCGGCCGCAGGGCGGAGGCCCTGAGGGAGTACGAGCGCGCGAGCGGCGAGCCCGAGGCCGACGCGCGCGCGGCCTGGCTGTCGCGGTCCGAGTTCGGCGTGCCCCGGTTCCGGGTCCTGGCCCCCGGCGAGCCCGCCACGGTGAGGGCCGCGCTGCGGCCGGGCACCCCCGCCGCGGTCGCCGCGTACCGCATCCGCCTGGAGGATCTGCTGCTGCGGGACGCGGGCGAGCCCGACCCGGACTCGGTGCGGGTGGACGGCCTCGAGCCCGAGGCCGCGGTCACGGTCCGGGTGGACGCGTCGGGCGACGTGCCCCTGCCGTCGCTCGCGCCGGGCCCGTACCTGCTCGCCGTCACCCTCGGCGACGAGACGAGGCGCTGCATCCTGGTGCGGACCGACGCACGCATCACGCTGACCGACGGCCCCTCGGGCGGCACGCTCCTCCACCTGTCGGACGGCCGCGGCCGCCCGGTCCCCGGCGCGGCCGTCTGGGCCTTCGAGTCGGGCACGCCGGTCGCCGAGCGGACGGATCCGACCGGCGCGGCCTGGCTGGCCGCCGCATCGACGGACCTCCGCGTGCTCGCGCGGAAGGGCGCGCTGTACGCGTGGTGGTCGCCGGACGCCTCCGGCACCGTGACGAACGGCGTCGTGTCGGGAACGGGCTCGGCCGCGCCCGCGCCCGCCGGGACGCCCGCAGTCCGGCAGAAGACCTACGACTTCGACGACCTGCTGATCGACGGGGACTTGAAGGGCGTCCGGACGAACGCGCTGTAGCCGCTCAGGCCCCCACCGCCCCCCGGAGCTTCTCGTTCTCGATCATCTGCT
This sequence comes from Deltaproteobacteria bacterium, assembly GCA_016875475.1. Taxonomy (GTDB): domain Bacteria; phylum Myxococcota_A; class UBA9042; order DTJE01; family DTJE01; genus VGRB01. Next base: position 1,544 of record VGRB01000218.1, on the reverse strand, counting down.
GGATCGCGCCCAGCGTCAGGTCGGCCTCGGAAAGCTCGCGGATCCGGGACCACGTCTGGCGCAGGGGGCGCGACAGGGGGTCGGGGAGGCCGCGGAGCCAGCCGTCGATCCGCAGGTCCACGAACTCGCGCTTCTCCTCGAGCGTCAGCTCGCGCGCGAGCAGCAGGCGGTTCGCGTCCTCGCCGTCCAGCAGCTCCTGGAGCACGCTCCACCGGCGGCCCGGCCGCTCCTTGCACAACGCCAGGAACGCGCCGGTCGAGGTGTCGCGGATCAGCTCGCTCTCGCGCGTGGGCAGGCTCTCGTGGTCCTTGGTCTCGTCCCAGCTCTCGGAGTCCTCCGCGAGGTAGCGCAGGTACATCATGGCGAACAGGCAGGTGGGCGCGACCAGTTCGTCCCGCACGCGGAAATCGGTCCACAGCGTCGCGGCCGCCCGCAGCATGTGGCGTTCGGCCGTCTCGGCGAACCGCTTACCGAACACGAGCCCGACGGACTCGCGGACGAAGAACGGCAGCTCGGTGGCAAGGATCTCGCGGTACCCCGGCACGATGCGGTCGAGCAGCACCGCGCCGCGCTTGTCCAGGGCAGGCAGGTCGCTCGTCACCGCCGGAAGGCCGAGCGTCGTGCAGCCGAGGTTCCAGACTATCGCCCGCGGCAGGGTCACGCCCTCGGGCCAGGCGTCGCGCAGCAGGCGGTTGTCCGGGAACTCCACGTCGCCGCCCCACTCCTCGGGGTACTCGGGGATGGAACGGCCGTAGTGCGTCGAGCCCGTCGTCCGGATGCGGACGCGCGTCTGCGGCACGAGGCCGCCGAACGGCGCCAGCAGCGGCGCGATGCGGAGCAGGTTGTCCGTGTGCGCGCGGACGCTCTGCTCGACGAGGCAGTGGAGCACCTCGCGGTCCGCGGCGTTGACCGTCAGCGGGACGTGGTTGCGGGCCACGGCGTCGCGGAACCGCTCGGCCAGGCGCCGCGCCTCGGCGGGGGCGTCGGCCCGGATGCCCTGCACGGTCACGCCGTCCGCCCGGCTGAACTGGGCGATCACGCCGTCGTGGCGCGGGTCGAACCCGCCGCGGAACCCCGCCCGCCCGGCGCCGATCAGGAACGTGACGCGCGGGGCCGGCGCGCCGCTCCGCGCCGCCAGCACGGCCAGGCGCCGCTCGCACTCCTCGCGGCCCGCGATCGTCATGGACATCGCGCAGTCCGTCGCGATCTTGCCGCTCTGCTCCGCGGTGTCGGACATGGCCACGAACACGCGCACCGTGGCGTCGGCGCCGTCGAACCGCGTCACGAAGCCGTCGGGGGTCGGCATGCCCTCGATCGGGCGGTTGCGGTCGAGCGCGACGTAGAACGCCTCCAGCAGGTCGGGGAGCCGCATCAGCGCGCCGACGTTCTCGACCAGCGGCACCAGCCGGACCCGGGCCACCCTCGCGCTCATCGCCGCTCGGCGCTCCGGCGGGATGCGCCGGGACAGGAACGCGTCCAGGCGGTCGGGGGGACCGTCGAACAGGCCCTCGATCGCCTGCAGGTACAGCCGCCCGATCTTCCCC
>VGRB01000217.1 GCA_016875475.1 Deltaproteobacteria bacterium | reverse complement strand
CCCAAATCGTCGGTCCGACGCAGCCGGGGGCGAGCGGATGGCCGAGCGGTTTCGCGGATCCCCTTTGCGGCCCCCGGGCCGCAAAGGGGGCCCAAGGCGGCCGCAACGAAGGCGGCGGACGCGAGCACCGGCCGATAGCAGCGCTATCGGACGGCGCGCAGCGCGCCAGATCCACGAAACCAGCCGGCCCTGGGGGCGCCCCCGCGCGGCAAAGCCGCGCAGGGGGAGCCGCCCAACGGCAAGGAGGCCCGACGATTTGGGGCCCTGCTCCCCCCCCTTGCCCGTCCCGTGGATCTGCAGGATGCTCGCGCCCTGAGCGGCGCCGGAACGCCCGGGACCGGCGTCCTACGGCGTCCCCGCCACGAACGCCTCGACCTCGGCGTGCTGGGCCACGACCTCCTCGCGGAGCTGGGTCGCGTTGATCCGCCACTGGGCCGGGGTCACGGAGTCGGGATCGGCCTCGACCGCCTCCCGCACCTGCGCGCGGTAGAGGTCGATCAGGCGCTGCTGGGTCGCCACCGACAGCGGCCCTTCCCCCTCGGTCAGGGACGCGAACCGCGCCTTGTACGCGTCCCAGTGCAGCCGCACCACGCCTCGCAGCAGCGGGTCGCACTGCGACGCGAGCGTGCCGATCCCGAGCACCCCCACCTTGACCTTGCACGCGTCCGGCGAGTCGTCCCAGAAGCGGCGGCCTAGGTCGGTGTCCGGCAGGTTGAACGTGTAGTCGAGGTCGCGCGGGATCAGCACGAACCGGCCGCTGCCCGGGTCGTCGTACCAGTAGACGTTGTGGTGAAAGCACGTCCGGTGCGGCGTGCAGTAGAACTTGGTGACGCCGTCATAGTTGCTCATCACCGCGTCCGCGACGAGGTAGTCGAGCAGCGCGGGCACGGACACGAACGGCGCCACCCGCGCGTCGAAGTCGGCGTCGGTCCCCTGACCGAGCACGGTCGCGAACGCGACCATCCGCGACACGTCCGGTGCGTCCTCGTTCGTCCGGAGCGCCGGCACGTAGGCCGCCGGGTCCGTGAAGAGCGGCCACGCCTCCTTGTAGAGGTTGCCGTCCGGGTCGTCGAAGCGGCGCTCCAGGAACTCGTGGTCCACCTCCTCGATCATCAGGAACAGCCCCGCGGGCTCGCCGTTGACCGACAGGGTCGCGTGGACCGCGCGCGAGGCCGGCACGCCGACGCCCCGGAACAGCGCGAACGCGAGCCGCTCGCGGATGCACGACGGGTCACGGATGCAGCTGTTCAGCACGAGCTTGCGCTGGCCCATGAAGCGCCCGGACTTGTCGGTCTCGTTGAAGCTCACCTTCATCGAGAGCTTGTCGCAGATGCGCTTCCCGTCCGGGGCGAAGCACGCGATCAGCGAGCCGTATGCGCCCTTGAACCGCGCGTGGCACGGGACCGGCGCCCCCCCGTCGAACGACAGCGTTGCGGGCCGGTACTGCTCCGCGACCGCGTTCGCCTTCAGCCACTCCCAGTCGTCGGGCGCGACGTCGAGCCGAAGCACGCGGATCGGGGCGAGGTCGTCGAACAGCTCGGCCGCGTCCTCCGAGGCGGTCGCGCCGGTGCGGGAGGCGAAGGGCCCGGGCGCGGGGACGGCGCAGGCCGCGACCGCGAGCACGAGCAAGGCGCCCCCGAGCCGCATCACATCCCCTCCAGGCAGGCCCACGCGGGCCCGCAGTCGGCCGCCGCAACGAGGCACGCCACGCGGAGCGGCGCGTCCGCGACGAACGTCAGGAACACGACGCACGCGTCCTCGCTCGGCAGGTACTGCCCGGCACCGCAGGCGAACAGGCGGGCGCACGCGGCGGCGAGGTCCGCGAACGGCACGTCCGGGGAGCCCTTGCACGCGCGGTCGAACGGCGGGGCCGGCCCGACCCCCGCCAAGGCCTGGCTCGAACACGTCTGCTCGGGCGAGTTCAGGACCGCGACCGCCTCGGGCGAGGGGCAGTCCTTGTCGTGGACGCAGAAGTGCGCGATCACCTGACCGATCCCGGCCAGGAACGGCGCGGCCGGCTCCCCGCAGTGCTCGGACACGCAGCCGGCGATCTTCCCGCCGTACGCCGCGCAGGCCGCCGCGTCCGGGCAGGTGCCGGAAGTCCCGCGGCACTCCGCCGCGAAGACGGGGTCGTTCTGCTCGATCACCCCGACCAGGGCCGCGCAGTCCGGCATGGACAGGATCCACCCGGCGTCCGCGGGAATGCACCCGGTCTCGCACCCGGCCGCGTATGCCGCGGGGTCCGTGTCCGCGTGCCCGGGGCACTCGGACGCAATGCAGTCCGCGAGGTGGCGGCAGGCGAGCGAGCACGGGCTCGCGGCGCAGGCGTCCGCGGCCAGCGCGGGAGTCCAGGGGCGCGCCGCATCCAGGACGTCGCCGCACGCGGTCGCGCCGAGCACGCCCGCGGCCCGCGCCTCGTCGCACCCGCCGAAGCACGCCTCGAACAGCACCCCCGCGGACGACCAGTCGTACGCCTCGCACGTCCCGACGCCGCACGCGACCACCCGATCGCACGCGCGGTAGCAGGGGGGGAGGGTCCAGTCCGGCGGCGCCTCCGCGGGCACGTCCGCCATTTGCTCCGGCGCGGCGTCCCCGGCCCCCTCCGCCGCGTCCGCCCCCGGGTCGGCCGTCACGTCGGGCGCCCCGGCCGACCCGCCTTCCGAGCAGGCCGCGACCGCGAGCAGCAGGACGGCGACGACCGTTGCGCGGGACATGTCCCCCACCCTCCGCCGGCGATTCTACCAGAACGGGGCCGGCCCTCACACGAGCGTGGACAGCAGCCGTACCGCTGGAGCCACCCGGATCCCGTCGGGCGTGACGTAGTCCTTCCGCCCCGCCGCCGACACCTGCCACGCCGGGCAGTCCGGGAAACGGGCGTGCAGGTAACGGATTCCGCGATCCACCTCGGTGTCGAACCACTTGCACTCCACCATCAGGACGGGCGTGCGTCTCGCGACGAGCACGGGTTTGACACGCGCGACGCGCCGGGGCCAATATCGCCTCGCCTGCGAGCGGGCGGCGGAAGGCCCGCGGGGAGCGGCGGAAGGCATGGACTGGATCCAGTCGGTGGTGCTCGGGCTCGTCGAGGGCGTGACCGAGTACCTGCCGGTCAGCTCGACCGGCCACCTGATCCTCGCGCAGCGCGCCATGGGGATCCCGCAGAGCGACGCGGCCGACGCGTACGCGATCTGCATCCAGGCAGGCGCGATCCTGGCGGTGCTCCTGCTGTACCGGCGTCGCGTGGCCCAGGCATTCCGGGGCGTGCTCGGCCGCGACCCGGCCGGGCGCGCGCTGGCCGTGAACCTCGTCGCGGCGTTCCTGCCCGCGGCCGTGGTCGGCCTGCTCGCGGAGCACCGGATCAAGGACCTGCTGTTCAACCTCCCGTCGATCGCGGCCGCGTGGGTCGTGGGGGGCCTCGTCATCCTCGCGCTCGACCGCGCGGGGCGCGCCGGCCGCGGCCACGTCGCCGGCGGCGGCGTCCCCGGCCGCGCCCTGGAGGACCTCGGCTGGCGCGGCGCGCTCCTGATCGGCGCGTTCCAGGTGATCGCGATGTGGCCGGGCACGAGCCGCAGCCTGGTCACGATCCTCGGCGGGCTCGCGGTCGGCCTGTCCCTGCCCGCGGCCGTCGAGTTCAGCTTCCTCCTGGGCGTGATCACGCTGACCGCCGCGACCGCCAAGGACGCGTGGAGCGACGGGCGCCTGATGCTCGACGCATACGGCGCCGCGAGCATCGCCGCCGGGTTCGCCGCGGCCGCGCTGTCGGCCGTGGTCGCGGTCCGCTGGATGGTCGCCTGGCTCAGCCGCCACGGCCTCGCGGTGTTCGGCTGGTACCGGGTGGCCGCCGGCGCCGCCCTGTTCGCGCTGATCGCGGCGGGGGCGCTCGGCTGCGAGGACGGCCGCACCGGCGTGGCCCTGCTCGACCCCGACGTGCCCGACGTCGCGACCGAGGCGGGCGAGCTCGCGGACGGCGGGGACGGGGCCGAGTCGCCCTGGACGCGCGCCTCCTGCGTCCACGAGGAGGGGACCGCCACGACCGGCTGCTCGACGTTCGCCGACCTCGACGGCCAGGGCCAGGGGTCCATGCAGTACGCCCGCGCGCTGTGCGAGTCGAACGGCGGCGCGTGGCGCGAGGGCGACTGCCCGCCGGACGGCGCGACCGGCCGGTGCGAGCAGCCGGGCAAGCCCCCGAGCTTCGCCCAGACCGACTGGTGCTATCGCGACGCGGACGTGTGCCGCAGCACGTGCGCCGGCACGTTCACGCCCGCGTGAGGCTCACGCCAGGTCGCGCGCCAGGCGGTCCGCCGCGAGCATGCCGCGGACGGTGGGGCGCACGCGGCCCTCGACGATCTCCAGCAGGCCGCCCGCATGAAGCCGCCGCAGCGCGGCCGGGTCGCCCACCAGCGCCGCGTCGATGCCGTCCAAGGTGCGGAGACCCAACGCCAGCGACTCCAGCCGGGCCTGCTCCGGCGTGAGCGTCTCCCCGCCCTCGGCCGGGTCGCGGCCCGCCTCGACCGCGGCCAGCCAGCGCTCGACCGAGCGGGGGTTCCACCAGCGCCGCGCCCCGTCGAACGAGTGGGCCGCGGGGCCGACGCCGAGGTACGGCATCCGGTTCCAGTACCGCGAGTTGTGGCGCGATCGGAGCGTCGGGCCGCGGGCGAAGTTGGACACCTCGTAGTGCTCGTATCCCGCCGCTACGAGGCGCCCGGACGTGGCCAGGAACAGGTCGGCGGCGTCGTCCTCGCACGGGGGCGCAACACCGCGCGACGCGAACGGGGTGCCCTCCTCGACGGTCAGGTCGTAGACGGACACGTGCGCGGGCGCGAGCGCGACGGCGCGGTCGAGGACGTCGATGAACGCGGCCGACGACTGCCCCGGCACTCCGCGGATCAGGTCGATGCCCGCGTTCGCGAACCCGGCGGCGCGGGCATCGCGGAAGGCACGCACCGCGTCCGCCGCGGAGTGGCGGCGGCCGAGCACGCGGAGGTCGGAATCGTCGAGCGACTGCACGCCGAGGCTCAGGCGGTCGAACCCCGCCGCGCGAAGACGGACGAGCCGGCCGGGGTCGAGGTCGCCCGGGTTGGCCTCGACCGTCGCTTCGGCCGCGCCCGCACCGAGCGCCGCGATGCGGGCGAGCGCGTCGTCGGGCAGCACGGACGGCGTGCCGCCCCCCACGTACAGCGTGTCGAACGCGCCGAAGCGGTCCCGGTGCAGCGCGGCCTCGCGGGTCAGCGCGTCGACGAATCTGGTCGCCTCGACCGGGGGCGTGCCGGCGACCGAGAAGAACCCGCAGTACGGGCACTTGGACGCGCAGAAAGGGACGTGGACGTAGAGGCCGGCAGGGCCGCCGCGGGGGCTGCCGGGCGCGTCAGTCCTCATCGGTCTTGAGGACCGCGACGAAGGCGCTCTGCGGGATCTCGACCGCGCCGACCATCTTCATGCGCTTCTTCCCTTCCTTCTGGCGTTCCAGCAGCTTGCGCTTCCGGGTGGCGTCGCCGCCGTAGCACTTCGCGGTCACGTCCTTGCGGAAGGGGGGAATGGTCTCGCGCGCGATGATCGTGCCGCCGATCGCGCCCTGGATCGGGATCTTGAACTGGTGGCGCGGGATCTCGTCCTTCAGCCGCTCGCAGGCGTGCAGGCCGCGCATCCGCGCCTTCTCGCGGTGGACGATCATGGACAGGGCGTCCACGCGCTCGCCGTTGACCAGGATGTCGAGGCGGACGAGGTCGCTCACGCGGAAATCGGTCAGCTCGTAGTCGAACGACCCGTAGCCCTGGGTCACGGTCTTCAGCCGGTCGTAGAAGTCGTAGACCACCTCGCCGAGCGGCACGTCGAAGTGCATTTCGAGCCGCCCCGGGAGCGGGCAGTGATACGTCGGGTTCTCGGCGCGGCGTTCCAGGCAGATCTTCATCACCGCGCCCATGTAGCGGTCTGGCGTCCAGATCGTGGCGTGGATGTATGGCTCCTCCGCCTTCGCGATGCGGCTCGGGTCCGGGTAGTCGGCCGGGTTGTCCACGCGGACGACCGTGCCGTCGTTCAGCGTGAAGTGGTACTCGACGCTCGGCGCCGTCAGCACGAGCGACTGGTTGAACTCGCGCTCCAGCCGCTCCTGCACGATCTCGAGGTGCAGCAACCCGAGGAACCCGCAGCGGAAACCCTGCCCCAGCGCGACCGAGCTGTCCTTCTGGTAGACGAGCGACGCATCGTTCAGCCGGTACTTCTCCAGCGCGTCCGACAGGGCCTCGTAGTCCTCGGACAGGACGGGGTAGAGCGACGAGAACACGACCGGCTTCATCAGCTTGAAGCCGTGCAGCGGCTCGGCCGCGGGGCGGTCGGCGAGGGTGATCGTGTCGCCGATCCGCGTGTCCGCGACCGTCTTCATGCCCGCGATCACGTAGCCCACGTCGCCCGCCTGCAGCTCGGGCCGGGCCACGCGCTGGATGCGGAACGCGCCGACCTCCTCGACCCGGAAGGCCGCGCCCGTGGACATCATCCGCAACGTGTCGCCGGGGCGCAGCACCCCGTCCACGACGCGGCAGCTCACCACGGCGCCGCGGAACGGGTCGTAGTGGGCGTCGAACACGAGCGCCTTGAGCGGGTCGTCCTGCGCCCCCTTCGGCGGCGGGATGCGGGCGACGATCGCCTCCAGCAGGTCGTCGATCCCGATGCCCGCCTTGGCCGACACGTGCACCGCGTCGTCCGGGTCCAGGCCGAGGTCGCGCTCGATCTGGAGCCTCGTCGAGTCGATGTCGGCGGACGGGAGGTCGATCTTGTTGATGACCGGGATGACCGCGAGGTCGTGCTCCATCGCGAGGTAGAGGTTCGCGAGCGTCTGCGCCTGCACCCCCTGGCTCGCGTCCACGACCAGCAGGACACCCTCGCACGAAGCCAGCGCACGGGACACCTCGTACGAGAAGTCCACGTGGCCGGGGGTGTCGATCAGGTTCAGCTCGAACGTCCCGCCCGCGCGGCTGCGGTAGGCCAGGTTCACGGTCTGGCTCTTGATGGTGATGCCGCGCTCGCGCTCGATGTCGAGGCTGTCGAGGATCTGGTCGCGGAACTGGCGGTCCGGCACGAGCCCGCCGTGCTGGATCAGGCGGTCCGCGAGCGTGGACTTGCCGTGGTCGATGTGCGCGATGATGCTGAAGTTCCTGACGCCCCGGTCCACCGGCCCGTCCCCGCCACGCGCGGCGAAGCTTGCAGGGAGCGGACGCCGCTGTCAAGGATCACGGCGCCTTCAGAGGCCCGTACATCGGCCCGGGGAACGGGAACACGCGGCGGCCCGCGACCGGATTGATCAGGATCGCGAAGGCGATCCAGAGCGCAATCGCGCCGAGCGCCACCGTCAGCACGCCGATCGGGATCGCGAGCGCCTGGGTGTGGAAGACCGCGTCCGCCACGCGGCAGACGTAGAGGAGCACCACGTCGAGCAGCAGCGCGAACAGCAGCTTGCCGAAGTAGCCGAACGCCCAGGTCATCGCGGCGAACACGACCAGCAGCAGCACGTCCATGGCGAGCACCACGCCGCCGTCCGGCACCATCCCGTCCGCGACCGCCTCGAGCGCCCACCAGTTCAGCACCCAGTTGAACGAGAACGCGGTCAGCAGGGTCCCGCCGTGCAGGTTCCGGTTCGCGAACGCCATCATGCCCGCCAGGAACTGGCACCCCCCGCCGAACAGCAGGCAGATGATCGCGGCCGTGCGCCCCGCCGCCGGCGCCAGCGTCATGCCGAACGCGATCGGGGTCAGCGCGGCGCACCCGACCGCGAGCCCGATCAGGCCGAGCGGCGTCGGCTCCGCGAACGGGCCGGCCGGGACCGCGGCCGCGGCTGCGGCGTGGGCCGGAGTCGGGGCCGGTGCGGGGGCGGGGGCGGGGGCGACGGTCTCGGTGCTCATGCTCGTTCCTCCTGCAACGCATGGCGAGCCTACCCGAGTGGTTGCTGCATCGCAAATGCTGCAATGCAACACACGCCCTGGCGAGGGGCAGCACCCGGGTCGTCGTTCGGGTGTACGATCCCCTCCATGATCACCCCCCTCGCCGGTGCCTCGATCGCGCTCACGGCCGTGGCCCTCGCCGCCCTGCTCCTCTTCGAGCGACGGGGCCTCCGCGCCGGGGTCGCGGTCGCGAAACCCGTTGCGTCCACGGGGTTTCTCGCGCTCGCCCTGGTCTCGGGCGCTCTCGACTCCGCCTACGGCCGCGCGGTGCTGGTCGGCCTGATCCTGTCCTTCGCGGGCGACGTCCTGCTGATCCCGAAGGCGCGCGCGGCATTCCTCGGCGGACTCGCGTCCTTCCTGCTCGCGCACGTGGCGTACGTGGTCGCGTTCGCGGGGCTCGGGCTCGACCTCGGCGACCTCGGCTGGGTCGCGGGCCCGCTCGCGATCGCGGCCGCCGGGGTGGGCTGGTGGCTCGTGCCGCGACTGCCGCGGCCGATGGTCGGCCCGGTCCTGGCCTACATCCTCGCGGTCAGCGTCATGCTCGGCGCGGCCTTCCTGGTCGGCGGCCCGGACGCGCGGGTCCTGCCGATCCGCGCCGGCGCCCTGCTCTTCTACGTGTCCGACCTCTCCGTGGCGCGCGACCGATTCGTCGCGCCGGGGTTCGTCAACCGGGCGTGGGGGCTCCCGACCTACTACGCGGGACAGGTCCTGCTGGCGCTGTCGATCGCGGCGCAGGTCGCGTAGGCGGCGCGGGCGGCGGGGCGAGGCCCCGAACGTCAGTTGAACCCGAGGTGGTGCCGCACGAACGGCGTCGAGCCCCGGAACCCCGGGTCCGCCAGGAGCTTCGGCGGCAGCCCCAGGCGCCCGGACCGCCAGGACGGAAGCGTGCGGACGAAGTTCCGGAACGGGAACGGGGACGACCGCGCGCGGTCGTTCCGGACCCGCTCCGGCTTCGGAAACGCCTTCTCGGGGAACACGACGCGATCCGCGTCGAGGACGGTGACGTCGCCCGCGCGACGGGAGGAGGCCCGGGACTGGGACGGCAGGGACATCGCGATGCCCTTTGGCGCCGCGCGCCGACGGGGGTCAAGGGTGCCCCGGCGGTCGAGCGATCCGCGCCGAGGCGCGGATCGCTCGGCGCCCGCAAGGCGGGCGCGCAAGGCCCAAATCGTCGGTCCGACGCAGCCGGGGGCGAGCGGATGGCCGAGCGGTTTCGCGGAGGTGGCGGCCGCCGAAGGCGGCGGACGCGAGCACCGGCCGATAGCAGCGCTATCGGACGGCGCGCAGC
>VGRB01000216.1 GCA_016875475.1 Deltaproteobacteria bacterium | reverse complement strand
GGGAAGCCGCGCTCCAGGGCCGGGAGGAACGCGCTCCTCCCCCCCGCGGCCCGGACCGCCTCGAACCCGCTCTCGAACGCCTCGCGCGGCCAGACGAAACGCGGCCTCCGGTAGCGCCGCTTGCGCCGGGAGGACGAGAAGGGGTCGCCGTCCGTGTCGCCGCGTCGGAGCAGGAGATCCTCGAGCTCCTTGAGGCGGGCGTGGCGCGGGACGCGGCGCGCGCGGACGTCGCGCAGGGTCTCGTCGGGCTCGCCGTCCCCGGACGGGTCCCACCGGTCGTAGATGTAGGCGATGCCCTGGGCCACGGTCTGGGCGACCAGGATGCCCTCGCGCCCGAGGTCGGCCGCGGGCATGCCGCGCAGGTGCAGGCGCGTCAGGTCGAGCCGGCCCCCGGCGTCCATCGACGCCTCCGGCGCCCCGAGCGCGGCCGCGTCCAGCCGCACGGACTCGATGGCCGCGATCGCCGCCGCGGCCAGCCGCCTCAGGGGCACGTCCGAGCGCGTCCGGACGTACGCGGCGACCCCCGACTCCTTGAACGACAGCCTCAGGCAGTCCACCTTCACGATACACCTCCCTCGACGAGCGCGACGAGCTTCGGCGCGAACTCCTCGAAGCTGCAGTTGACGGCCGGGAGCCGGTCGAGCCGGCCCGCGAGCCGGAAGGCGATCCGGAGCAGCCCGGCCAGGACCGGGGGGGGCAGGCGCGAGTCCACCTCCGGCGCGGTCGCGTGCCCCGCGAATTCCGAGGCGCGCTCGGGGGCGACGCTGGTCATCTCGCGCCAGCACGACAGGATGCGGTGGCGTGCCTCGGGCCGGACGCGGGCGAGGACGTCAGGACGGCACGCCAGCACGGCCAGCGCCGCCGCGGCCTGGACCGTGGCCTCGACGCGGGTCGGGTGCTCGACGGCAGCGGCGACGCGCGTGACGAGCAGCGAGGCCGCGTCCGGGTCGGCGTCCCCCGCGGGCTCCGCGAGGAAGGCGCGCACGGCCGACAGGAGGTTCACGAACGGCAGGGGCCGGCGGTCGCGCCCCTCGATCGCGGCCGCGGCGTGGGCGTGCGCCCCGTCGACGGTCATCCGCGACACGGGCCGGCCCACGGCCCGGAACGGCAGCGTGACGTCCAGGGCGTGCCGGAGCAGGTCGAGGGGCACGCCCCGGGCGGTCGCGCGGCGCGGCAGGCGCCCGAGCGCGCGGTTGGCCGCGACCAGGGCCACGACGGCGCGGCGGATCATGCCGGCGCGCCGGCCGTCCAGGAAGACCTCGCGCGACTCGAGGTAGCTCGCGACCCGGTCTGCGTACGTCGTGGCCGCGGCGCCGACGGCCTTCTCGGCCGCAGGCATTCCCGCGCGGGTCCGCCGGACCGCGTCCGCAAGGCCCGAGGGGCCTCCCTCCCCGGCGGCGCCGGTCGAGGGCGCCGGGGCCAGCGCGACCGCGTCGTCCGCGGTGCGGTTCTCGATGACGGCCACGCGGTCCTCGGGGGACATCTGCCGCAACTCCGGCACGTCGAGGACGAACGTGAACCGGCCCGCGAGCGCCTCGTCGAGCGCGGACGTGCCCACCATGCCGGGGGGGTTCATGGCGGCGATCACGATCTTCAGGTCCGGCAGCGGCATGCCCATGACGCGGCGCGACCGGATGACCTCCAACCACTTGTTCTGCATGCCGGCCGTGGCGCGCGACAGCTCGTCCACCAGGACGAACTGCTTGCCCCACAGGGTCAGCGGCGTCGCGAGGTACTCGACGCGGCCGTCCTGGAGCGTGCGCGGGTCGGGGAACCCGATGACGTCCTCGAACATGGCCTTGCTCGCGTCGTACGCCCAGAACCGCATGCCCATGGCGGCCGCGAGCTGCTGGGCGAGCCAGGTCTTGGCCGAGCCCTGCGCCCCGATCAGCAGAAGCGGGTCGCCCAGCGCGAGCGCGGCGAGCACCGCGTCCTCGATCGCGTCGTGTCCGAAGACCCCGAGTCGTCCGAGCAGTCCGTGTCCGGCCATGGCAGCCTCCTGCACCTTCCAGGGCGATCGTACCGGCGCATCCGGCACGCTTCGTGCCGGTCCGGCCATTCGGCGCGTGCAAGCGGGGCGATGCCCGGACGTCGCGGCGGGATGCAACGGGGAGGAGGCCGGGCACGTACCTTCGGGTTGCCGCGCAGGATCGGCCTCGGAGCCGGCGCCGCTTCGAGCTTCTCGCCGCGAGGGCGCGGGCTCGAGCCGTTCTTCTGCTCCCTGTTCAACCGGAAGACGACCAGACGAACGCGCGGCGCATCGGGGGCGTAGGTGCGCGCACCGTTCAGCAACGAACGACTGTCCCTCGACACCGATGGCCGCGTCCACCTCCGCCTGCTGCGGCCGTAGCCGAAGCCCGGTGGCAGGACCGAGGTCGTCATGGACCCCCTCTCCCTGCTCAGGCGCCTGGCGGTCCCGGCGCCCAGGCCTTTCACGAATCCCATCAAGTACTATGGGGTCTTCGCAAACCGGTCGAAGCTGCGGCCCGGCCTGCCGAAGCCGGCGCCCTTGACCCGGCCGGACCGCTCCTCGCCCCATGCGCACCCGTCCCCAGGCAAGATGGGCATCCAAGCAACGACGAAGGGCTCCCGGCCCCTGCTCGCGACTCGACCCAGAGGCCCGTTTCGGGGTTGTCCTTCCCGTGGACCGAAGCCCCCCAGGCCCGCCGTCGCCGGGCCGCCCGCAGCCGACCGGCCTCGCAGGCTCAGTTGGGCGCTTCTTCTCCATATCGACGCCGGCCTTCTTGGCGGCCTGCTCGACCGCCGAGCAACCGCCAGCCACTTGCCGGCTACCTGCGGCTGCTCGCGGCAACTTGCGGCGGGTCGACCGGATCAGCTCGATGACAAGACTGGTCACCGCCACGTCCCGCAGGGTCTCGGCGAGGTTCCGCGTAGCCGGCTCCGGCTCCGGCGCGGGCGCCGCGGGGGGTGGCCGGGCCGGCCCAGATCACGTCGACTGGAACCCCGCAAGTGGCCTCCGCCGGAGACACGACGCAGGGCTCGATGATGGGCACGGGCGCGGGCGTGGCCGCGGCCTATGCCGGTGCCACGGTCAACACGAGTGTCGCAGCCGGGGCTGCGGGCTGCTGCTGCGCGTGTGCAGCAGGCGGCCGTAGCGACTGCGGGTTCAGATGCTACCCGAACCACGCCGGAACCGGGTCCGCGGCGGCCGAAGGCTGCGGAAGTGCGGGAGCCGCCGACGCCACCGGCAGCTGCGGCGACGGTGTCCCCGGCTATCGCGGCACCGGCCGTCGCGGCGCCTGCCGCTGCACCTGCTCCCGCGTCGCCGACGACTGCGGCGTGCGCGGCCCGTCACCAGGGTGCCGCTGCGAGCCCGCTGGCGGAGAGAATGACCATCGAGGATGGCTCGACCAGGGAAAGTGGCGCAGCTTCCGCGGGTTGCGCGTCCACCGAGCCGCCGTCGCGATAGGCCTGGGCCTGCGCGGCCGCCTCGTTCCGGAACCTGTCCTCCGCGTGGAGGCAGGTACAGGGGGTAATCGATCGTGGAACGGAACCTGCCACTCCTCGCGCTCCGGAACGAAGCCGAGGTACTCGGCAATCCCGTCCGCGAGCAGCTCCCGTTCGACGAATCGACCCAGCCGGCGTGCGGCCATCCCCCGTACACGTGCGCCGCACCGGGCACGGCCACGAAGCCCGCCCCGCTCATGCCCCGCAGCCGCCCCCGCCCGCGACGGCAGCCACGGACCATGTGGTGCGAGAACGCGACCGCGAGCGGTTCCTCGATGGCGACGTCGAAGCCGGGCCGGGGCGTGAGCAGCGCCCCGAGCACGTCGGCCACGAAGTGGAACATCTCGTACTGCCCGGTCTTCTCGACGACCAGGGCTGCCACGAACGGCACGTCCCGCGGGGGCTCGAGCCCGGGATCCGTCTCCCGGAGGAGGGCGACGGCGAAGTGCTTCAGGTTCGCCATGCAGAGCGTGATCTGCCCCGGGCTGGACATGCGACGGTAGGAGCCAGGCAGCCTGGCGGAATCGGGCCGGCCCGGTGCGGCCTCTCGCCCGGCCTCCCCGGCGAAAACGTCGGGCGGCAGGTTCCGGAACGCCTCGATCGACGGACCTTCCGCATGAATGAGGTCGCGAACGCGTCCCGGGTCGGGCAGTCCCCCGCCGGCGCCGCCCCCCAACTCGGCCAGGATCCTCTCCACCACACGATCGCGGATGTCCTGCATCGTCGTGCCTCCAACTGGACGCGCCCACGGTGGCACGCCGCAAGTTCGGGCGGCCGGGGCCGGCCGTCGTCGCCCGGGTCGTGGGGGCCGGCAGAGCCGTCTGCGAACGTCAAGATCCCGACCCTCGACCGCCTGTCGGTCGCCGGCGTGCGGAGGGTCCGAGCAGCTGGTCCGACCACCCGCGTCCGTGCCATGATGGAGAATGCCTAATGTGGAGAATGCGGTATCATCAGGACGTAGGGTCGCGAGGCCTCCGTGGGAAGGCACTGCCCGGCGTGCAGGAAGTGGCTCGGGAACAAGCAGGCGGTTCGCGCGCACCTGCGTTGGTGCGAGAAGTGGAAGGACGGTGGGCTGTCGGCGCTGCCGGAGTTGCCCGAAACCAGGATCCTAGTCTGCCTCGACTGCAGGAGCGTGAGCCCTTTGACTCTCAGGACCCAGGGTTGCCCGTACTGCCGGGGCGACCGGTTCCTGGACACGACGCTGCCGCCGCCATGGTACGTCTGCGCCCGCTGCGGGACTCCACTGCCGTTCAATGCCGTCACGCTCCCATGCAGCAAGGGCTGCAGCAGCGAATTCGGAACCGATCGTGACCTGGCGGATCAGCGCCTGCGCCCCTTGGGGCCGCTGTTCCGCGCGTTCTCGAAGGCGCCGCCCCAGTGGAAACGGCTGATGCCGAAGCGGGTCCAATAGCGCGTCAGCGGAGGGCCGGCCCGCGCCGAGGTCGGGTCACTTCGAGGACTCGGGGTCGAGCAGCGCCAGGCCCGTCAGCAGCCGCCCCCGGTCGTCGGGGGCGAACGCCAGCGCGCCGTTGCTACGACGCTGGAACCTCGGGTCCTGCGCCGCACAGCGTTCGCAGGCGAGGACCGGGGTGCCGGCGCTGACGGCGACGTCGATCCGGTCCACCTCGCCGCCGGCTGCGACCGCAGTCGTGGCATGCTTCTCGTCACGGGACCCCTCCGGCAGGTCGAACACGCGGATCGCCGTCTTGTTTCGCGGGACCAGCACCGTGAACCCGCCGGGCAGGGCCGCGCGCGCACACCCGTCGCAGTGGTAGTGAAGCTGGCCGGGCGCCTCCCCGCACGTGCACACGCGGCGCCGGAGCCAGCGCAGGAGCTTCTTGTAGTCCCGTGTGGATGTCGGTGACACGTCGACGCCGGCTCCCGCTCCCGGCGGCTTGCGGTCGGGCGCGCACGCCCGTCGAAGCGCCGAGGCGCTGCGCAGGTAGCCTCCGACGCCCGAGAGGGGAACGACCGGCTCGGCCCCGGGCTCCCGTCCCTCTGCGGCGGCGAGGAGGTCCTCGGGGCCCGGCGTGCCGCGGTCGGGCACGCGCTCGGGAACGACCGGCTCGGCCCCGGGCTCCCGTCCCTCTGCGGCGGCGAGGAGGTCCTCGGGGCCCGGCGTGCCGCGGTCGGGCACGCGCTCGGGATCGACGGGCGTCATCGATCGCCTCTTGCGCGCATTCGGCAGTTCGCGCGCGTCGGCCTCCAGCCGGTCGGGGCGCCGGCCGGTGACCAGGGCCTCGGCGACCCGCCGGTGCGCGTCCCGCACGATCTGATCGATGTCGTGGCCGGACATTGCCGTCACGAGGTCCCACGTGGTCCGGTCGTCGCACGCGGCCGCCGCGACGAGCGCCCTCGCGTCGTCGCGGCTCCAGCCGTATCGCTTCGCGAGGTGGTCCACCGCGGCCCGTCGGAGCGCGACATCGTCGTCGGCCGGCCGGCCGGCACCGGGCCGAGCGCCGCCTCGACCACCCCGTTGCCTGACGGAATCGTTGCCTTTTCGTCCCATGACGTCCCGCCGTTTGATTATGTCCCCGCGGCTTCGCCCGTTCAAGCTGGAGGGCTTGAGCGTGCACCGCCCGACGACAGGAGGACCGAGCCGAGGACGGCGTCGAAGCCGACCTCGCCCCGCTGGAGACCCGCCCCGGGATGTGCGACCCTACCGGGAGGGCGTCGACCCGCGCGCGAAGGCGATGGTCGATCTGCTCGTGGAGATGGCGATCCGGCGGTTGCTGCGGCCGGCCGACGCCGGCGACGCGGACGGCCGTCGGCTGGAGAGGGATGGCGATGGGCGATGACCTGCGGGGCAAGCGCTGCGCGATCTACGCTCGCTACTCGTCCGACGCCCAACGCGAGGCGTCGATCGAGGACCAGGTGCGGATCTGCCAGCAGTACGTCGAACGGAACCACGGCACCGTGGAAGCCGACCGGATCTTCACCGACTTCGCGATCCGCGGCGGGTCGATGCAGCGGCCGGGCTTCGAGGCCCTGCTCCGCCTGATCGAAGGCAGGTCGCCCCAGATCGACGTCATCGTGACCGAGAACCTGGCCCGGGTTTCCCGCGACTTTGCAGACTCGGGGCAGCTCTACCGGCAACTGCGGTTCGCCGGCGTGCGCATGATCAACGTGTCCGACGGGATCGACACGGGCCTCAATTCGTCGAAGCTCACGTTCGCGATCAAGGCGGCCGTGGCCGACTCCTACCGCGACGACCTCGCAGACATGACGCGCCGAGGCCTGCAGGGCCGCGTCATCAACGGGTACTCGGCCGGAGGCCTGGCCTTCGGGTACAGGACCGTTCCCGAGAAGGGGGCCGACGACCGCGTCGTCGGCTACCGGCCGTTCGTGGACGAGGACGCTGCCCGGGTCGTTCGCCGGGTCTTCCATCTCTGCCTCGAGGGGCACTCCCACGCGGCCATCGCCCGCCGCTTCAACACGGAGAGCGTCCAGCCTCCCCGGGCGAAGACCCGGCATCGCAGGAAGGGCTGGGTCGCGTCCACGGTTCGCGCAATGCTTCACAACGAGCGCTACGCGGGGATCTGGAAGTTCGGGGAGCGGGAATGGGTCCGCGTGCCGGGGACGAACAAGCGAACCCCGAGGCTCCGGGACCGCAGGGACGTGATCCGGGTCGAGCGGCCCGAGCTGAGGATCGTCGACCCGCAGGTCTGGGTGGCGGTCCAGGAACGCCTCGCCGGGGTCCGGGCCCGGTACACGAGGAACCCCGACGGCAGCCCGAAAGGGAGGTCGATCCCGGGGAAGGCGACGCGGTACCTGTTGAGCGGGGTCCTGACGTGCGGCGAGTGCGGATCCGCGCTGACCGTCACGGGGACTGCGCCCGACTCGCGAACCTACCGGTGCTCCGATCACCTCAAGCGCGGGACCTGCGCCAGCAGGATCGCGGTCCGGGAGGTCGCGGCCCGCGAGACCATCGTGCAGGGCATCGTCGACGAGCTCGGCTCTCCGGCGGTCGTCGCCTACCTTCGCGAGCGGATTGCGCAGCGGCTCCGGGAGCTAGCCGCGGAGCAGGTCACCGAGGGGCGCAAGCGGCGGGGCCGGCTGGACGAGTTGGAAAAACAGATCGCGAACCTCGTCGACTACCTCGCCCAGGGCAACGCCTCGCCCGCCGTGGCAGGCAAGCTGCGGGAACTCGAGGCGGAGGCGGTCCGGGAGCGCGGCCTGCTCGCCGGCATGGAGAACGCCTCGCGCCTTCAGTCGGCGTTGCCGACCGACCGCGAGATCCTGGACCGGGTGCTCGACTTGAAGGACTTGCTGGAGGGCGAGCCGACCACGGCCCGGGAAGTGCTCCGGGCTCACCTTGCGGGCGGTCAGTTGAAGGTCACGCAGACCGGCCGGCACGAGTACGTCGCGCGGGGCGACCTCATCCCGGCCGAATATCTCATTGCATCGGGGACTTACAAGAAAGTTTCTAGCACTAGTAGCGGGGGCTGGATTTGAACCAGCGACCTTCGGGTTATGAGCCCGACGAGCTTCCGGACTGCTCCACCCCGCAGCCGACAAACGCACCGCGGATGATACTCACTCGACCTGACGTGTCAAGCCGATTTGCGCGGCGCCATGGGTTCCGCACGTGGGCGCGGCGGCGGCTTGGCCGGCGCCCGCCGGAAGGCAGCCGGGTCCGTAGGGTAGATCAGTGACGTGCAAACGGATGAGGCCAAGGGCACCAGTGAACACTCCCTCGTCTGAAGACGAGGGCTTCTGGGTTGCGACTAAAGTCGCTTGTTCCGGCTGAAGCCGGCTGACAGGGACCCGCTGAAGCGGGCTTAAGTCGAAGGGGCGCGCCCCGGCGGGGGCCCCTCCCCTTCGATCCGGAAGGTGCCGTCGTGCTCGTGGGACTGACCTTCGATGTACGCCTTGATCACCTCGTCGGTCACGTTCCCACTGCTGCAACAGAAGTACCCGCGCGCCCACAGATGCCGGCCCCAGAACGCCTTCTGCAGATGCACGAACTCCGCCAGCAACACGTGCGACGACTTCCCCTTCAGCCGCTGGACCAGCCGGCTGATCGTCACCTGCGGCGGGATCGACACCATCAGGTGCACGTGGTCCTTCGACACGTGCCCGCGGATGATCTCGACCTCCTCGCGTCGGCACACCTCGCGGACTACGTCCCGCACGCGATTCGCGACCTCACCGACCATCACCGGCTTCCGGTACTTGGTCGTCCACACCATGTGCAGGTGGATTTCGAAGACCGAGTGCGCTCCGTGGCGGTAGTCCACGTCTTCCATAACGCGAGGCTACCACGAGGAATGCTAAAGCGGTCGCCTAAAGGCGAGGGCTTCAACCCTCCCAGGGGAGGACAGTGAGGATACCGCTGTCTGGCACAATGTCACGAACAATTATCGTGCCAGACCAACGGGCCAACTCTGCCTCGGGAATGCCCCCCGAGCGGAACACTGCTACCTCAACGGGTTACTGACGCGTGCGGAACCCATGGCGCGGCGCGGATTCGTGAGTGGCTGATTCCGCGCACCGCGGTCAGCGTCCAGGCCCACGCGACAGACCGACGGCAGACCGGCCGCGGACCGGCGGCAGACCGGCGGCAGACACGCGGCAGGCCGGCGAAAGACCGGCCGCAGACCGGCCGCAGACCGGCGGCAGACACGCGGCAGGCCGGCGAAAGACCGGCCGCGGACCGGCCGCAGACCGGCCGCGGACCGGCGGCAGACCGGCGGCAGACACGCGGCAGGCCGGCGAAAGACCGGCCGCAGACCGGCCGCAGACCGGCGGCAGACACGCG
>VGRB01000215.1 GCA_016875475.1 Deltaproteobacteria bacterium | reverse complement strand
ACCCAGGGCGTCCGCGTGATGAACGTCGAGACGGACGAGCGCCTGGTCGCGGTGGACGCGGTGGCCGAGCGCGAGGCCGACGACGGGAACGGCGAGAACCCGGAGATCGACGGGCCGGAGCCCATCGAGGAGCCGCTCGACCTGTAGGTCGGGCGAACGCTCGCCGCCCTCGGGGAACCGGCGCCGCGCAGTCCGCCCGATCCCGAACCCGAACCCGCACCCGGCCCGGCTTCCCGATCGACGCGAACCGGCGCGGCCTTCCCGCTGCGGATCCGCGCCCGCCGGGGAAGATCCGCCAACCCGGCTGGATGACAGGCACCTGACAAGTGTAGTCTTGCCTCCGGGACTCGGCGCGATGCCCCGGTTGCTTCCCCGGGGGCCGCGACTTCCTCCGGCAGTTCCACCGTCGCCCGGGCGCCGCCGGCTCCGGATCCCGTGGCGGCCGGGTCTGCGGAGGCGACCGCGCGG
Organism: Deltaproteobacteria bacterium; assembly: GCA_016875475.1. Lineage (GTDB taxonomy): Bacteria > Myxococcota_A > UBA9042 > DTJE01 > DTJE01 > VGRB01. The sequence continues at coordinate 8,786 of VGRB01000215.1, read as the reverse complement.
TCGAGGAGGGGACGTTCGCGAGCCTGTCGGACTTGAGGCCCGCCGATCGCGCGCGCGTGACGCAGGTGTCGGCCGGCGGGGCGGTGCGCCGGCTGCTCGACATGGGGCTGCTGCCGGACGCCTCGGTCCGGGCGGAGCGTGTCGCGCCCGCAGGCGACCCGATCCGGTTCCGGTTCGAGGGGTTCGAGCCCCCGCTGCGACGATCCGGGGCCCGGGCCGGGCGCGTGGAGGTGTCTGATGGCGGCGTGTGGGCAGCGTCCCTTCTTCTCCTTCTCTTGGCGCAGGTTGCCGGTCGCGACCGACGATGGCCGGTGCCCTGCGTGGGAGGCAATCATGAGATGCGTCGAATGGTTCGAGGTCGCGCCGGCCGGGAACCGCGCCGGACTCGTCGCCGGGGCGGCCGTCGTTGTCGTCCTGGCCGGTGGCGGCTTCCCGGCCGCGGCCGATGGCCACGAATCCGCGCGCCGGCCGTGCCCAGGCGTCGAGATCGGATTCGAGCGCGACGGGCCGGGCGCGCCGCCTGTCCAGGAAGGGGGCGAGTCCGGCGAGTCCGGGCCGGAGGCCGGGAAGGGAGGCGAGGTCGCCGGAGCCCGGGAGGGCGTCGCCGCAGCGCGCGGGGAACACGAGCCGCCGGCGCGCGAGGAAGTCCCCCCGGTCGCGCCGAAGGCGGACGCGGACCACGTCGCCGCCGAGGCGCCGGCGGCGTGCAGGGGAGGTCTCTTCAGGCGACCGCCCCGCGAGTGCCTCGGGCCGCTCGGGACGGATCGGCCCCATCTCACGGACACGCCCGTGGCGGTCGCCCCCGGGTACTTCCAGGTCGAGACCGGCATCTTCCACTACGGCGCCGGGAGGAGCGGCGGGTCCGCGTCCTTCCCCGCGGAGATCAGGTTCGCCGACGTCCTGGCGAAGGTGGGCGTGTATCCGGGCATCGATTTCCAGGTCGGCTACTCCGCCATCACCCTGACGCTCGCGGCCGAGACCGGGGTCGAGGCCGGACGCAGCCTGCTCGTACGGTCCAAGGTCAACCTGCTCGGCCGCGACGGCGGGCCTGCCCTGACGATCGCCCCCGTGCTCGTCGTGCCGTTGCTGGACGACGGCGTCGGGGGAGGGGCGACGCTCCTCTTCGGCATGGTCCTGCCTGGCGAGGTGGACTGGGAGGTCAACTTCTCCGCGTTCTACCTCGCTGCAGGCGGCGGGAGCCACGGGTGGGTGTTCGTCCCGACGACGGCCCTGACGCGCGAGATCGTCGGGCCCCTGCTCGCCTACGCCGAGTTCTACACGGAGGTCTTCGAGCCGGCCGCCGGCGGGCGTTGGTCCGGCCTCGTGGCGGCCGGTCTGCTCTATCGATTCACCGAGGACCTCCAGGTCGACCTCGGCGTGCACGCGGCCGTTACGAAGAACCTGCCGCCGTGGGCGGTCTTCTCGGGCATCGCGGTCAGGTTCTGACCGCCGGCGCGGGCCGAGGCCCGCCGTGCAGGAGCGCCCACAAATCCATCAGTTGCATCGGCGTCACGTGCGCCGGCCTCAACGCGGGGTCGATCCCCGCCCGCGCGAGCAGCGACTCCGCCTCCGCGCGCGGCACGCCGAGACCGTTCGCGAGCGAGTTCGCGACCGTCTTGCGCGGCTGCGCGTGGAGGGCGTGCGCAAGGGCCTCGACGGCCGGGTCGTCCGCCTCGCGGGCGGCCGGGTGCGGCAGGTCCGCCGGCGTGACCCGGACCACCGACGACCAGACCTTCGGCACCGGCCGGAACCGGTCCGGCGCGACGTCGAAGAGCAGCTCGACCGAGGCGCGGCACCGGACCGCGAGCGACAGGGCCCCGTACTCGCGATCGCCCGGCGCTGCGGCCAGCCGGTGCGCGACCTCGCGCTGGAACATCAGCACCATCCGGGAGATCCGCGACCGGTGGCGGAGGAGCGCCCCGAGGATCGGGCCGCCCGCGTTGTACGGCAGGTTCCCGGCGACCGCCGCGCGGCCCTCGCGCGGCAGCGCCGACCCGACGACCTCGGGGTCGGTCGCGTCGCCGTTGACCACGCGCACGTCCGACCGTCCCGCGTAGCGCTCCGCGAGGTCCGCGGCGAGGTCCGTGTCCTTCTCGATCGCCACGACCGCGGCGCCCGTGTCCGCGATCAGGCGGGTGATCGCGCCGCGACCCGGGCCGATCTCGACGACGCGGTCGCCAGGGCCTGCGCCGATCGCGGCCACGATGCGGGCGGCGACCGCCTCGCTCGCGAGGAACACCTGGCCCAGGGAACGCTTCGGCGCGGCCACGTCACTGCACCTGGAACTCGGGCGAGCTGGCCGACAGCCCGATCGTGGCGCAGACCTCGTCGGGGTCGGGCGAGCAGATCACGTCGTACAGGGCGTTCAGCCGGAACCTGCCGCCGAAGTCGGGGACGACCTCGAGGGCGATCCCGTTCCCGGGGGCGAGGCGTGCGCGGGTCGCCTTCCCGGTCGGGCCGCAGTTCGCGCCGGGGTACGCGAGCGGCAGGTAGTCCCGCCACTGCTTCGAGAAGTCGTCCCAGAACTGGATGACGAAGCCCGCGCACGTGTCCACGAAGATCGTGACCGCGCCGCGGTTCACGACCGGCACGAAGACCTTCTGGTTCGTCGCCGTGGTCGCGGGGACGGTGAAAGTCAGGCCCGGCTCTCCCGGCAGCGGCAGGGTCCCGCAATAGCCGCGGTGGAGCGTCGCATGGCACAGCGTGCGCGGCGGGCAGACCCGGACCGTCCGGCAGGCGGTCCCCGCCTCGGTGCAGTCCGCGTCCTGCCAGCAGCCGTCCGCCATGGGCGCTGGCACGCAGAACCCGGGCCGGTCCGGGATGCCGCACTGGGCCTTGGCGCAGCGGAACGCGCCGGCGCACCACGGGGTCGCCGCGTCCTCGCAGTCCGCGTTCTCCATGCAGGCAGGCGCGGTCGCGGCCTTGCACGAGCCCTGGGCGTCCGCGCACCCCGCGCCGCCGCCGCACAGCGTCGCGCCCTCGCAGTACGAGCCGGCGCCGCAGTCCGGGTCCTCCCAGCACGCGCCCGCGGCGGGCGCCGCGACGCAGGTCCCCGGGTGGTCCGCACCGACGCAGAAAATCCCGAGCGTGCAGACCACCTCGCCCGCGCACCGCTTGCCGCTCCCGCAGTTCTCGTCGACCCAGCACGCGCCCGCGAACGGCCGCTTCCGGCAGAGCCCGGTCGCGGGGACGCCGCCGGGCGCGGTGGGCACGCGCGAGGCGCACGCGTCGCCCGGGTCGCAGTCCGCGTCCTGTCCGCAGACCCGGTCCACCGTCTTCGGGAGGCACGCGCCCGGGTAGTCCGCGCACAGGCCCCAGCACGGAGGCGTGGCGCAGGAGCCCTGGCCGACGCAGTCCGCGTACGCGTCGTCGCAGTCGGCCACCCCGGCCGCGCACAGCCGGTCCCCGAGCACCGTCGCGCAGGTCGCAACCACCTCCTCGGGCGCGACGTCGGCCGCGACCTCCGGCTCCGCCTCCTCCGGCTTGTTGAAGTCCAGCTCGCCGAGGTCGCTCGCGACCTCCTTCGGGACGTCCGCGACGTCGGCGGGCGCGCTCCCCCCCGAGGTCCCGCACGCGACGAGGCCGGCGACCGCGAGGGCCGCGAGGCAACCGATCATCCGCATGCTGCGCATCTCCGGTTTCGCTACCAGCCGTCCGCGACGTGACGCACGAACGGGTCCATCTCGAGCCCGCGCGGGAGGGGGGCGCTCGACAGCTCCCCGAACAGGTACCGATGGCCCAGGCCCGCGATCATCGCGGCGTTGTCCGTGCAGAGCGAGATCGGCACCGGGTGGAGCACGAGCCCCGCCGCCTCGGCCGCCGAAGCCATGCGCGCGCGCAGGCGCCGGTTCGCGGCGACCCCCCCCGCGATCACGACGTCCCGCACCGCGTTCGCGCGGGCGGCCGCGATCGTCTTGTGGACCAGGACGTCGACCACCGCCTCCTGGAACGAGGCCGAGATGTCCCCGACCTCGTCGGCGCCGAGCGCCTCGGGCCGCTTCAGGAGGTGGTGGCGCATCGCGGTCTTCAGGCCCGAGAAGCTCATGTCGAGCGTCGGGTCCTTGATCATGGAGCGCGGGAACTTCACCGCGGCGCGGTCGCGCCCCTCGGAAACGCGGTCGATGGCGACCCCGCCGGGGTAGGGCAGGCCGAGCTGCGCCGCGGCCTTGTCCATGGCCTCGCCGGCCGCGTCGTCGAGCGTGCGGCCGAGCAGGGCGACCTCGCCGGGGCGCGAGAGCAGGTAGAGGCTCGTGTGGCCGCCCGAGACCGCGAGCGCGACGAACGGGAAGCGCGGCGGGTCGCGGTCCGGGACCAGGAAGGCGGCCATGACGTGGGCCTCCAGGTGGTTCACGCCGACCACCGGCAGGCCGCGTCCGAGCGCGAGCGCCTTGGCGAACTGCACGCCGACCAGCAGCGAGCCGATCAGCCCGGGCCCGATCGTGACCGCGATCCCGTCGATGCCCGACAGGTCCGTCCCCGCCTTCGCCAGGGCCTCGTCCACGACCGGCACGATGGAGCGGAGATGGTTGCGCGAGGCGATCTCCGGCACCACGCCGCGGTAGGGCGCGTGGAGGGCGACCTGGCTCCAGACCACGGACGACCGGACGCGCCGGCCGTCCTCGACGACCGCGGCGGCCGTCTCGTCGCACGAACTCTCGATGCCGAGCACGTTCATGGCCGCGATCCTATCAGAACAGGGCCGAGATGAGAGCCGGCGCCAGCTGCGCCTCCAGCACGCAGGCGACGGCGAGCATCGCGAGTCCCGCGCCGCCGATGCGCGCCGAGGCCAGCCCGACCTGGCGGAACGCGGGGGTGCCGGGCTTGTGCTTCCGGATCGCCTTGGACAGGAAGACCCCGGCCAGGGCGACCAGCACGTACGAGACCGCCTCGAGCAGCAGGTGGGGGAAGATGGCGACGAACGCCTTGGCGAAATAGACGACCGACCCCGCGGCGCTGACGTCCGGCGCGGTCCGGGCGGTGAACGGGAACACCACGCCCCAGACGGAGGCGTTCCAGGCGAGCATCAGCAGCATGCCGGCGTGGCGGTAGACCAGGCTGAACAGGAAGGCCACGCCCGCGACCGCGAGGTTGTGGCCGAGGATCCGCGGCAGGTTGCCGAAATCGACCTCCGTGATCGAGCGACCGCCGAAGTCCCCGACCTGGCGGCCGAACATCGTCTCCACCGTGCCGATCGGGAGCAGCAGGGCGAACGCGACGTAGGTCCCCAGGACGCCCAGGAACATCACCAGGAGCGCGGTCGCCAGGCGCGCGTTCGCGTCGCGGGCCGGGGCGCCCCCGCCCCAGACCTCGACCCGGTTCCGGTCGAGCAGCCGCTCGGCAGTGCGGGTCTGGCCGATCGCGACCAGGAACACGCCGACCAGGCTCGCCTCGCCCGGGAACAGGAGCCGGCCGCACGCGATGCCGAACGTCGCCGCCACCACGGATTCGAGGAGCAGGCGCCAGGGGCCGGGCGGCTTGTCGCCCTGCGCGATGTCGAGCAGGAAGATGGTGGTGGCGCGCCGAAAGCTCACCGCAGCCTCATCGTCGACGCCCCCGTCACTGCGGGAGGTAGCGGCCGAACCGGTCGCGGAAGAACGGGGTCGCCTGGACCGCGGTCAGGCTCCGGTCGCGCGGCACGAACGTCCGGATGTACTCCTGCAGGACCGCGCCGTTCTGGCGCAGGAACGCGCGCGCGGCGCGCTCGTCCGGCAGGTCCGCGATCCGGGCCTGGAGCTTGTCCCAGCCGGCCATGGCGGGCTCGGCCTCGCGGAACGCCCCGCAGATAGGGTCGGCCTGGTTCGCCCCGCACCCGAAGTACTGCGTGGGCAGCATCTTGCGCCACAGCCCGCCGCGGCCGGTGATCGAGTACGCAAGCTCGTTGAACGCCGAGAGCGCGAGCATCGGGTCGTCGGGCGGGGCCGCGAGCTGATCGCCGTAGGCATTCAGGAACTGCTCGCCGTGCGGGGCCATCGCGTCCCATAGCGCCCGCTGCGCGCCGCCGTCGCCGACCGCCATGCCGGTCGGATCCTGCCGCGCCAGGAAGACCCCCGTGCCCACGGCCGCGAGAAGGACGACCAGCCCCGCGGCGATCAGGGCCTTCTTCATCGATCGACCTCCCCTCCGGGTATCGCCGCGATCATCGGGGGGGCGGGCCCGGAAGTCAATTGGAGCGCGCCGCGCCCGGGCGACAGCACGGAATCCCCAATTGACGCGACCCGGCGCGCTCCGGTAACGTGCCCCGCGGAGGCGACGGACTTGCACGCGCTCCTCTTCGGCCTGGCCGTGTTCGCGTTTACGCTCGCGGTCCACGTGCCGCTGTGGCGCCTGCGGGTCGTCGCGCCGACCGTGCGGAACCTCGTGCTGATCCACCTCGCGGTCGCCGCGGGGGCGGTCGCGGTCGTCCTCGCCGTGCCCGCGCTCGCGGCCCCGGGCGCGGCGGACCTCGTGCGCGGGCTGCTCGTCGGGTGGTTCTCGTTCCTTGCGTACCTCTCGCAGTACATGGCGGTCGAGCTGGACAGCGCCTCCGCGGTCATGCTGCTCCACGTGGCCGCGGCGCCGCCGGAGGGCGTGACCGAGGCGGACCTCCTCGGCCTGCTCGACGACGAGGACGTGGTGCTCTCGCGCCTGCGCGAGCTGGTCGGGTCCGGCATGGTGGGTGAGCGGGACGGGTCGTACCGGCTCCGGTGGAAGGGGCGCCTGATGATCGGCGCGGTCCGCTTCGTCCGGCGGTGGTACACGCCGGACCCGGTGGGGGGGTAGGGCGTGGACGCGATCCTGCTGTGCCCCGCGTCTCCGCTGCTGGCCGTGCCGGCGCTCGTCCTCCTGCACGTGGCGATCCACCGGCTGACCGGCAGGCGGTCGATCATCCGCTCCTTCCTCGCGGCGTGGGTCCTGGCCGGCGCGGGCTACGCGGCGCTGCGGGCCGCGGCCGCCGGGACGGGCGCCGGCGCGGTCGGCGGGGTCGTGGCCGACGCGATCGTCTACACCGGGATCGCCTACGTCTACGCGGACTTCGTGTCGTTCGGCGCGTCGTCGGTGCGGGTCCGGATCCTCGACGAGATCGCGCGGCGGCCCGGCGGGATCGCGACCCCCGACCTGCTCGCCCGGTACGACGCGCGCGCCGTGATCTCCACGCGGATCGCGCGGCTCCTCGACGACGGGCAACTCGCGCGGGCCGGCGCGCGGCTCGTGCTGGGGCCGAACCGGGGGCGCCAGCTCCTGCTCGGGCGGGTCTTCGTCGGCTTGCGCAGGCTGCTGTTCGGGACCGGGGCGACCACGAGCCGCGCGATCAGGGAACGGGTCAGTTCACGAACAGGACCCGGGCGATCTCCTCCGGCGTCGTGATCCCGTTGACCAGCAGGTGGCGGCAGTTCTCGCGCAGCGGCTGGAGCAGCCCGGTCTCTCGCGCGACCCGCTCGACCACGTCCAGGGGCTCGCCGACCGCGATGACGGGGCGGAGCCGCTCGTCCACGCGCAGCACCTCGAACGCGCCGACGCGGCCCCTGTAGCCCTGGTAGTTGCAGTTCATGCAGCCCGTGCCGCGCATGAACGTGTAGCTGCCCTGCATCTCGTCCTCCCGGAACAGCCCGAGCGGGCGGACCATGTCGCGGTGGTACGTGGCGGGCTGGCGGCAGTGCGGGCAGACGCGCCGCAGCAGGCGCTGGCTCACCACGCCGATCACCGTGTGGGCGAGCAGGAAGGACTCGACGCCCATCTCGCGCAGGCGGGCGAGCGTGCCGAGCGCGTCGTTCGCGTGCAGCGACGTGAACACCAGGTGGCCGGTCAGCGCCGCCTCGACCGTGGTCGCGGCCGTCTGCGGGTCGCGCGTCTCGCCGACCACGATGACGTCCGGGTCCTGGCGCAGGAAGTGCCGGATCGTGTTCGCGAAGGACACCCCGGCCGCGTCGTTGACCTGGACCTGGCTGACCCCCTCGATCGTGTACTCGATCGGGTCCTCGATCGTCAGGATGTTGATCTCGCTCTCGCGCAGCCGCATCAGCGCGGAGTAGATGGTCGTGGTCTTGCCGCTCCCGGTCGGCCCCGCCACGATGACCATCCCCTGGGGCTGCTCGATCATCCACCGGGCCGCGCGGTACGACGGCTCGTGGAGCACAAGCCGCTCGAGGTCGATCAGGATGGTGGACGGGTCCAGGATGCGGAGCACGATCTTCTCGCCGAAGCGCGTCGGCACCGTGGACAGGCGGAAGTCGATCTGGCGCTTCCCGTGCTCCACGGTCAGGCGGCCGTCCTGCGCCTTGCGGCGCTCCGCGATGTCCATGCGGCCGAGCGCCTTCAGCCGCGACACGAGCGGCGAGTGGAACCGGATGTCGAGCGGCTCCGGGCGCCGCTTGAGCCTCCCGTCCATCCGGTAGCGGACGGTCAGCTCGTGCTCGGACGGCTCGATGTGGATGTCGCTCGCCGCCAGCTCCAGGGCCTCGCCGATCAGCCGGTTCACGAGCGCGACCACCATCTCGCCCGAGACCTGCCGCGCCCGTTCGTCGGGCGCGGCGGAGGGCGCCGTGTCCACCAGCCGGACCTCGGACGCCTTCTGCTTGATCGCGTGGAACCAGCGGTCGCGGTCGGATTGCTCCGGGACCGCGCGATCGAGCGCCGGGAGGACCCGGTTCCTCATGAACCGCTGCAGCTCGGCCGGGTCCACCGCAACCGGCCTCACCTTGAACCCCGGGACGAGCCGCGAGACGTCGTCCACCACGTTCAGGTCGTTCGGGTTCGCGAACCCCACGACCAGGATGCGCCCGTTGCGTGCGAGGGGGAGCACCTTGTAG
>VGRB01000214.1 GCA_016875475.1 Deltaproteobacteria bacterium | reverse complement strand
GCGACCGTCGTCGACTTCGTGGTCCACAACGACGACGGCTCCTGGGACAACAACGGCGGGTCGGACTGGCACATCCCGATCGCGCCGTGCGGCACGCCGGACCCGTCCGAGCCCGTCCCCGACCCCGCGCCCGTCCCCGACCCCGGCCCCGACCCCGACCCCGAGCCCGTACCCGAGCCCGTACCCGACGCCCCGGCCGAGCCCGTGCCCGACTCCCCGACAGAGCCCGACGCCGCTTCGCCGGACGCGGCCGCGTCCGACGCGACGCCCGCGACCGACGCCCCCGGCAAGGACGCTGCGACCGGCGGATCGGGCGGCGGGAGCGGCTGTTCGTCCGGGCCCTCCGCCGGCGTCCCCGCCGCGATCGTCCTCGCGCTGCTGCCCGCGCTTGCGCTGCTCTCCCGCCGGCGACGCGCGGTCGCGCTCGCGGCGGCCGCGCTTGCCGCCGCCCCGGCCGCTGCCTCCGCGGACGGGCTCGTGTTCCAGGCGACGGGTGCGACCCAGGCGGTCGGCGTGCAGGCGCAGCGCGCCGTGATCTGGCAGCGCGCGGACGCGCTCGACCTCATGATCGAGCCCCGGTTCGACTGGGAGGGTGACGGCACCTGGGTCGTCCCTCTCCCCGCGCTCCCGGAGATCGCCCCGGGCGATGCGGTATTCCTCTCCGAGTTGGACCGCCTGACCGCGCCGATCACGCTGACGTACTGCCGCGAGTCAATCTGCCACGGCTGCCAGGCAGTGCCCGCCGAAGGCGGCGGAAGGGCCACGGGCGCGTCCGCCCCCGTGCAGGTCTGGACCTCCGGCAACATCGGAGCCCTCGACTACGTGGTCCTCTCGGCGACGGAGGGACAGGACGCCGCGGACTGGCTGGCCGGTCACGGCTTCGACCTTCCCGACACGGCGGCCGAGGCGGTCGCGTCCCTCGCGGTCGAGGGCACGTACTTCTTCGCCGCCAGGCTCGGCAGGCAGGCCGAGGCCGGTGCGTCGCTCCCGCCGGTGCGGTTCCGCTTCGCCCCGACCGTCGCCCCGTTCTACCCCCTCCGGCTGACGGGCGCGGGGATTGGGGACGGCATGCTCGAGGTCCTGCTCTGGCACGTGTCGCGGGCCGACGGGGAGACGGCCCTCTCCATCGATGGTGCGCCGCGCAGTACCGGCCAGTCGGCTCCCGCGGACGGGTGGATACTCGAGCATGGAGGCCGTCCCGCCGACAACCGGTTGGTGCAGGGGAAGTCGTCGGACCTCGGCTGCTACACGACCTACCCGTACGGAGGGGTCGACGTGACGGGAAGCCAGCTCGGTTTCCCGACCGAATGGACGTCTGCGCTCACTCGCGAGGTGATCGACTCGGGCTGGTTCGTCACCCGTCTTCGCGGGCGCCTCGCGGCCCCGATGCTCGAGGCCGATGTCGCGCCCGGCCCGCTCCCGATCGAGGAGGTGACGTTCGCCGGCGTCCATTGCGTCGACGAGGGAAGGTGCCCGGGCAGCGGATGCCCTCCTTGCGCGGATGAAGGCCCGGAGGCCTCGTCGCCCGACCCCGCCGGCGACGGCCGCGCCGATGCGTCGGCGGGGGACGCGACCGCCGGCGGATCAGGCGGCGGGGGCGGCTGCGCATCCGGCACGCCGCCGGCCCCGGGCGCCCTCGCGTTGCTGCTGCTCGCTTCGGCGCTGCTCGCGCACGCCGTCAGGCGCCGATCCGGGTGACCCCCGGATACCCGTCGAAGTGCGTATCGAACGAGAGGATTCGAGTCACCTCCCGCCGCTCCATGACCGCCAGGTGGATCGCTTCGCGCGCGGGCAGGCGGCGTTCGGCGAGCATGACCTCCTTGGCGCGCTCCACGTCCGCCAACTCGATCTGGAGGACCTCGTCCACCACGCCGAGCAGTGCGGAGAAGGCAGGCTGGATCGCGTCCCGCCGGTCGATCGCGCCGTACCGGTGCAGGATCTCCTGGAACACCTCCTCATGCCATGGCTATGGCGACAGCGTGTACGTGAGTCAAGGCGACCGGCGGCAGCGATCCCGCGCGATCAGCGCGGCTCCGAGCGCGCCCACGGTGTCGGGCGCGGGGGGGACCGAGACGGCGGAGGCGTCCGCATGCCCGAGCGCCTCGGCCAGCGCGCGCACGACGCCGGCGTTGCGAGCGACGCCGCCGCTCATCGCGACGCGCAGCGCGGCGAGGTCCTCGCCCGGCGCCACCCGCCGGACCAGCGCGACTGTGCGCGCCGCGACCGCGCGATGCAGCCCGCGGACGATCTCGTGGACGTCCGCGCCGTCCGCGATCAGCGACACGACCTCGCTCTCGGCGAACACGGTGCACATGGACGACAGGGTCAGGCCGCCGGTCGCGGTCGCATCGAGCGCGCCGAGGTCCTCGACCCGGACCTCCATGGCCCGCGCCATCGCGTCCAGGAACCGGCCCGTCCCGGCCGCGCACTTGTCGTTCATCGCGAACTCGACGACCCGGCCGCCGGGCCCGAGCCGCATGGCCTTGCTGTCCTGCCCCCCGATGTCCACGAGCACGTCGGTCCCGGGCAGCAGCGCCGCGATCCCGCGGGCGTGGCACGTGATCTCGGTCACCGCGGCGGTCCGTCCCTCCACGCGCTCGCGGCCGTACCCCGTGGACACGGTCGCGGCGATCGCCTCCGGCCCGACCCCGGCCGCGCCGAGCGCCTCGCACCGGGCGCGCTCCATGGCCGCGGCGTGGCGCGCCCCCGTGGGCACGACAGCGGACGCCGCCACCCGGCCTGCGTCGTCGACCAGGACCGCGTCGCACGAGAGGCTGCCGAGGTCCAGGCCGAGATAGAGCGGCGCGGCCGCGCCGGGGTTCGCGCTCATGCCGCCGCCCCCTTGCGAGCGGCGAGCTGCGCCCCCACGAACTCGACGAAGCACGGCGTGACGCCCATCGCCCCGAGCAGGTCGAACGGCGCGAGCACGCCGCACCACGCGACCGGCCGGTCGCCGGTGAAGAGGCGCACGCCGAGCCGCGCGACCTCCAGCGCGAAGACCTTGCGCGCGCGGAACGGGCCCGGGTCGGACGCGAGCCGCGCCTCGACCCCCGACGCGAGGTCCTCGAAGTAGCGGAGCATCGTCTCCGACGGCTTCATGGCTCCCCCCCGAGCATCTCGACGAACGCCTCGATCCGCGTGCGCTGCTGGCCGAGGCTCCGCTGCGTGCAGTCCCCCTCGAGCACCAGCAGCGGCAACCCGGCGGAGACGAGTCCCTTGCGGATCGCGGGGATGCGGGCAAGGTACGGGTCGCAGAACTTCGCCACGTGGGCCACCACGCCCCGGGCACCGCACGCGCGCGCTCGATCCACGATCAGGTTCGCGATCGACCGCGACCCCGACGGGATCGTCCGGGCGCACGGCGGTCGCGACAGCAGGGAGCGGGCCATGCCGCGCAGCGGGTCCTCCCCGTCGGCGAGCCGCAGGGGCGCGATCTGGCGCGACCCGGTACACAGGTCGTCGTCGACAACGTGCCCCCCGCAGTCCTCGATCAGCCGGAACGCCTCGGGCAGGGGCAGCACGTTCCCGAACACGAACAGCGGCACGCCGCGCGGTCCCCCCGCGTCCCCGGGCAAGGCATCGTCCGCCATCGCTCGGAGCGCCGCGACCGCCTCGGCCTGGCGAAGCGTCACCGAGGCCGCGAACGCCTCCTGGAGCCGCGCGCGGCCGCCCGGCAGCCTCCCGGCAGCGGCCAGCGCCCCGAGGCCGGCCAGGGCGTCCGCGAGCGCGTCGTACGCGCGGGCGGCATCCCGGATCGCCTCGTCCGCGATCGGCCGGCCCGACCACCCGGCGAGCACGTCGCGAAGGCGCGCGAGCGAGCCCTCCAGGCGGTCCGCCGCGCCCTCACCGCCGCTCGCGGGGAGGTCGAAGGTCGCGATCCGGTCGGACGGCCGGGCGGCGTACCACGCGTCGCCGAGTCTCCGCATCGCGTCGCAGGCCGGGACGATCACCACGCCGGCCAGGTCCGGCAGGTCGCCCGCGAGGGCCCGGTCCACGACCCGCTTCACGTGCGGGCAGAGGTTGTCGTGCAGCAGCGAGCCCGCACGCTCCGGCGCCTCGGTCACGGGCAGCACCCGCACGGCCCGGAAGCCCGCGGCCGCGACGAGCGGCAGCGGCGTGTAGGCGCAGCCGAGCGCCGGCTCCGGCATGGGTGCCCTCCCGACCGGGGTAGTGTACCCGCACCGGGCCGGCGCATGTGCTAAGGTCTGCTCCGGGTCGGGCGGTGGTTCATGGCCGGAGGCGCGAGCGCGGGTTCGAACAGCGGCGGTGCGGCGGAGGCGCTCGGCCTCGTCGCGGGCCGTTGGCCGGACCGCGTCGCGTCCGTCGAGCGCGACGGCGTCGCGATCGTGATCGGCCTGGAGGGGCCCGGCGCGGCCCCCGCCACGGCCTTCGTCGAACCCGTCGACGCCTCGCGCGGGCACTTCCGGCGCACGTCCCGCCTCGGGCTCGGCTACCGCGGCGCGACCGCTCACCCGGCGCTGCTGTCGTTCCTCGACAACCTGGCGAAACGCCTGGGCGACCGCGGCATCGACGAGGTCGCGGGCGCGCTCGGGGCCGACGCCGCACCGCCAGCCGTACCCCCCGCCTCGCCCGACGCCCCGACCGCGGGACCGTCGGCCTCCTCGCGGCCCGACGACGCGCCCCGCGGCTGGCCCGGCATGCACCGCTGCTTCGACCACCCGGATGCCTGGATGCACTTCTTCTCGGACGCCGAGGTCTCGCAGGAGGGCACGTCGAGCCTCGACTTCCAGGGCGAGGGGCGCTGGCCCGCGCTCGTCTACCACAGCCCGTTCGAGTGCGTGGACCTGTGCCCGAAGCACTTCGTCGAGCTGCCGTGGGCGTCCCGCGACCGGCGCGTCACGCGGCGCATGCCGTCCCGCGTGCACCTCTACACCGGCGTGGACGACGTGGACGTGGTGGCCGGAGGCCTGCCCAAGCTCCGCGACGCGCTCGCGGAGGTCCGCCGCCTCGGAGGGGCCTGGTCCCCCCCCGCGACGACCATGGTCGCGGTCCACGTCGGCTGCATCCCGCAGATCACGGGCGAGGACGTCGAGGCCGCGCTCGACCGCGAGCGCGCGTGCGCCCCGTACCCGATCTTCGCGTCGGGCAGCCGCAGCGAGGCCGAGCCCTGGCGGCACTGGCTCCGCGAGGTGCGCGCGGCGATCCTCGCCTCCGATCCCCCGCGCGATCCGGCCGCGGTGACGCTCGCCGGCTTCCGCGCCGGTCCGGACCGCGACGAAGGGGCGACGAGCTGGTCCATGACCTCCGGCGCCTCGGGGTCCGCGTCGCCGCGACGCCGTTCCCGGTCGTATCGATGGAGGACGCCGCCCGCCTGCGCGGCGCCGCGCTGTCCGTACTGTCGCCCGACGCCTCCTGGGAGCAGGTCTATGCGGGCCTGCTCGACGGGATCGGCGTGCCGTCGCTCCCTGCGCCGGCCCCGTACGGGTTCGCCGGGACCTCGGCCTTCCTGGCGGCCGTCGCGGCGGCGCTCGGCCTTCCGGACGTCGCGCGCCGCGCCGCACGTCCCCGCGGCGGCCGGACGCGCGAGCGGTTCGATCGCCTCCGCGAGCAGGCGGCGGACCACCGGATCGGGATCGTCTGCGAGGCCGCGCGCGTCGCCCGCGTCCGGGACCCGCGCCTCCACTGGGGCGTGCCGCTCGCGCCGACGCTCGAGGAACTGGGCTTCGACGTGCGGGTGGCCGCGGCGGGCCCGGCGAACGGCGGCGCGGCCGGGGCCGACCGCGTCAGCACCGCGGCCGAGCTTCGAGAGTGGCTTCGGGACACCCGCATCGCCGCGGTCTACACCGACTACGCGTTCGACGCCCGCCTCGCGGACGCGGGCGTGGCGCCGTTCGGGCTAGGAGTGTTCGAGATGGGCTTCGCCGGCGCGGTCCGCACGCAGGAGCGGCTGCTCCGCCGGTGCCGCATGGGCTTCTTCCGGCTCGGCGCCGCGGGGGGGGCGTGATGCCGGCGAGCCCGAAGCCGCCGTCCCGTTTCGCGCCTCGCTGCACATTCCCGTACCTGCACGGCACCGTGCTCGCGGTGAACGCGATCCCGGACGTGGCGCTCGTGGTCGACGCGCCGTCGTGCAACTTCTTCCGCGCGGAGGCGGTATTCGGGCGGCACGACACGCGCTCCACCCTGCTCGACACGTCGTCGCGCCACCGCGTCGCCGTGACCGACCTGCACCCGGACCGGCTCGTTTCCGGCACGGACCGGCGGGTCTCGGCGCTCCTCCGGCGTCTCGCCTCGGACCCGGCCTTCGGGCTCGTGTTCCGCGCGGTCAGCCCGCCCGCGGCGCTCGTCGGAACCGACTACGAGGCGGCCGAGGCGCAGGCCGAGGCCGCCACCGCGAAGCCGATCGTCGGCCTCCCGGACCGCGCGCTCGTCGGGGACTGGCTGGACGGCTACGAGGACGTGCTGGTCGCGCTCGCGAAGCGCCTGCCGCTGCCGCCCGCGCGCCCCGACCCCGACCCGGGCATCGCCGCGATCGTCGGGTACCGGTTCGAGCGGAACGAGGAGGACCACCTCGGGAACGTGCGAGAGCTTCGCCGTCTGGTCGAGGGCCTGGGCCTGCGCGTCGCGAGCGTGTGGCTGTCCGGCGAGGGCCTCGGGTCGCTCGCGCGCGTGGCCGAGGCGGGCCTGCTGCTGGCGCTCCCGGGCGGCCGCCGGGCTGCGGACGAGGTCGCGGCACGCACCGGCGCGACCGTCGTGACTTGCGACCTGCCGTTCGGCCCGGACGCGACCCGCCGCTTCGTCGAGCAGGTGGCCGCAGCCTCGGGCCGCGAGACGCAGGCGGCCGGGTTCGCCCGCAGCGAGACCGCGGCCTGGACCCGCGCGGCGCGCTGGGTGGTGACGCGCCGACTGGTGGACAGCCGCTGGGCGATCTCGCTCCCCCCCGACCTCGCGCGCGGCGCGTGCGAAATCGCGACCACGGTCGGCGCCGACGTGCGCTTCCTGTCGACGTGGAGCGCGCGCGTGCCCGAGGAGAGCGGGCGCCCGCCCGCGGAGGACGGCTTCGCATGGCCAGTCCCCCCCCTGGCGGCACCCCGGGTGCGCGACGCGGCCGCGGCCCTGGCCCCGGTCATCCGCGACCTCGACGTGGTCGTCTCCAACACGCCGTTCGACGAGGTGGTCTGCCACGCCGGCCTGCGCGGCAAGATCGTCCCGTTCGACGTCCCCGGCCTGCCGCGCGTCGAGCTGGGCTTCCCGTGCACGCGCCACCACGCGCTCCACGACGAGCCCTTCCTGGGATGGCGCGGCCTCCTCTGCCTCCTGTCGCGGATCGCGGAGTTCCTGCCGGAGCGCGGGGGCGGGTAGGGCTGGTCACCGGCAACCGGGGTTCTCCCCGGGCATTTCCGGTCAGTTCAGCCGGGATCCTGCCGGCACTCCGCGTGCGACAAGGACGAGTCCGGACCCTTCCGGCCTCGCGCCGGCTGTCGCCGCCGTCAATCGCGGCCCCGATGCCCGCAACACCGGATGCCGACGGAGATCCGGTAGTCCCCGGCGTCCTCGCCTTCCACCACCTGGAAGCAGTTCGAGTACGAGAACTCCGGACACCAAGCGAAACCGCCGCCGAACACGGCGCGGCGCGGTGTCTGGCGTCCGTCGATGACCGGGTACATCCAGTCGTCGACCCATTCCGCGACGTTGCCGACCAGGTCCATGACCCCGAACTGGTTCGCCCCCAGAGGTCTGGACCCTACAGGCTCCGTCGTGCCGTGGCCGCAGCCGGAATCGTCCGACCCGCACCTCGGCCATGATCCCAGGTTGGCGTAGTCGCAGGGCTGCAACTGCCCGAAGCCGTTCCCCCACGGGAACTCGTTCCCCTCGGGCCATCCCCCTGCCCGATGGAATTCGAGCTTCGTGCAGAGCCGCCGGCCGGCCCACTGGCAGTATTCGCGCGCCTGCGGCAGGGAGACGCAGTTCACGGGATGCCTCCCCGTGTCGGGCAGACCCATGTTGCACCTCGGATCGGTGATGTCGGACGGCGTGCAGCGTCCCGCCCGAACGCAGGTAGCGTACTGAGCCGTGGTCACCTCTGTCTCGTCCATCGTGAAGTCATCGACGGAGACGATGGTCGATGCCATCTGACAAACAACGGCCCGTTCGAAACGCCGGAGACTACCCGCCGTCCGACACGCATCCCAGCCGCACACAAAGCGGCTGTGCCCGCTCGAAACAGGCTCCCGCATAGTCGCAGAGCCCATCCGCGCAACCTTCATCCGGACCATGGCGTGCGGCACGGTTTCCCAAGCGGTGCCGCTCGATGCGTGGCCTCCGCATCCCGTCCGCAGACCGCACCGGGCACGACATGGGCCCGACCGGGCACGCTTCCGGCCGCGGTCCGCACGCGGGAAACGGGT
The DNA here is from genome assembly GCA_016875475.1 of Deltaproteobacteria bacterium. GTDB lineage: Bacteria > Myxococcota_A > UBA9042 > DTJE01 > DTJE01 > VGRB01. Next base: position 909 of record VGRB01000214.1, on the reverse strand, counting down.
TCGGCGCCGCCTGCCCGTAGCCCGGTTCACGGGAGTCGGACGCCGCGGGCCTCCCGCCGCGGCGGGCGGACGCGCATGCGCTTCGATCGCGTCCGCGCGGGCCGCAGCCGAGCACCGGGACGGCATCTACACCGTGCGCGCCGGGAACGAACGGCCCTGCCGCCGCGATCAGTTCACCGGCTCGGTCCCCGGCGTGGTCGGCGTCTCGAGCCACCGGAAGTTGTCCAGGATCACTGCGGAATCATAGACCCCGTCACCGGTGTCGTGCAGGTGGAACGTCAGCGTGAAGGTCTCGCCGGGCGCGATCGGCGACTGGGTCTTCAGCCAGCCCGTGGACGACCCCTTGGCGTCGCTGTCGCCCATCTCGCTCCCCGCGCACTCGAACCCGGTGCCGGAGATGTCGGTCTTCCACTTGCCGTTCTTGCACCCCTCGTACCAGCAGCACTCGGACAGGGCCGTGTTGATGGCCATGTAGCAGCAGTAGCCCGACGCCAGCGGGCAGGCCGCGCCGGACAGGTCGTGGTACTCGCCCGGGTCGCGGCAGTCCGTGAAGTTGACCACCTTCGTCTGGCCGCCGGTCGTGGCCGGGCCGTTCAGCAGCATGTAGAACTTGTCGTTGAACTTCGTCCCGACGTAGTCGTCGTACTCCTCGGAGAGGAACACGTAGTCGATGGCGAAGCCCTGGGCGTTCCACGGCGCCTTCAACGTCACGGTCCACTCGATCGCGTCGAAACGTCCCGGGGTTCGCGAACGCGACCGGCGCGGACCGGATGCCGCCCTGCCCCAAATCGTCGGTCCGACGCAGCCGGGGGCGAGCGGATGGCCGAGCGGTTTCGCGGATCCCCTTTGCGGCCCCCGGGCCGCAAAGGGGGCCCAAGGCGGCCGCAACGAAGGCGGCGGACGCGAGCA
>VGRB01000213.1 GCA_016875475.1 Deltaproteobacteria bacterium | reverse complement strand
GGGGGGCTCTCCTGGCCGAACACCCCGATCTCCGCACGGAGGCCGAGTCGATCGCGACTGCGATGGTCTCGTCGCCATGTGCCGAGGATGTTGCCGCCGACGTCTTCGATGCCGTCACGTCGTTGGGCATCGAGTCCCTGCACGGCCGAGCCGGCAGGACGCCTTGGGGATACGTGGAGCCCTCCGAGGCCGCGTGGAATCTGCTCCACGAGGCGGTCGAGGACTTCTTCGACGACATGAGGCGCCGCATCGACTTGGGGCTGAACGACGCCGTCGAAGCGACCTGCTGCGGCATCGTGATCGGCCTGTACCGGTCAAGGGCGCACGGGGCGGGGTCGGACGGCCCGCTGGGTTGGGCGCAGGACTTTCCCTCGGAGGAGGCCTGCGCCGCGATCGCGGAGTTGATCAGGGCGTTTCCTGCCCAGGGACGCGGTGCGGCCCGCGACCGGCTGGCCGCGGCGCTCGGCGACTCGGTTCCGGAATGGGACGCGATGATCGCTCGGGCGGCCGAGCGTGCGGCGAACAAGCGTTGACTCCGGAGTCCCCCCCCCGAGGCCGTGCCGCGCCTCGCGCGATCAGAGCCGCAACGGTGGAAGCAGGCGCTCGATCCGGGCGCGGTCGGGGAATCCCCCTGCTCGTCCCTCGCCCTTCCGGCTCGTCTCCACGGCCCCGACGTTGCAACCGACGGTCCGACGCCATACGATCATGGCATGGGTCGTGGCACCGGCGAAGTGAACAACTTCCATCTCCCCCTCCCGCCCGGGCTCTACCATGCGCTGCGGGAGGAGGCCCGGCGGGCAGGGATGCCCGCGACGGCACTGGCGCGCGAGGCGATCCGCCGGTGGATCGAGGCGCGCCGGCGTGCGGGCCTGCGGGACGAGATCGCCGCCTGGGCCGAGGAGGAGGCCGGGACCCCTGCGGACCTCGACGAGGACCTCGAGGCCGCTGCGGTCGAGGCGCGCCGGGAGGGCCGATGACCCGAGGCGACGTGTACTGGGCCGAGTTGCGTCCCCGCTCCGGGGCCGAGCAGTCGGGTCGCCGTCCCGTCGTCGTCGTGTCGAGCGACGGCTTCAACAGGGTCCCGGGCTGGCGCTCGGTGATCGTCGTGCCGCTCTTCACGTCCGAGTCGCAGGTCCGCCGCGGACCCTCGGCCGTGATCGTCGAGGCGGCGCAGTGCGGGCTCGACCGGGACGGCGTCGCGCTGTGCCACCAGGTCACGACGCTCGATCGGGCGAAGCTGACGAGGCGACTCGGGGCGCTGCCGGCCGAGGTGCTGCGTGAGCTCGACGACGGCCTCCACGCGGCGCTCGACCTGCGGTGAGCGTTCGGTCGTTGCGCGACGCGGGGGCCGGATGGTACCTTGACCCGGACGGCCCATGGAGGTGCGGGGTGGCCCTGCGGCGCGTCGCGTTCGTGATGGCGATGGGGGTGATCGCCGCGGCGGCGGCCGCCTGCGGCGACGGGGGAGCGGGCGGCGCGGCCCCGGGCGACGCCCCGGATGCGGACGCCCCGGATGCGGACGCCCCGGATGCGGACGGCCCGGACGCACCGGCCGGCGACACGGGCGAGGACGCCGGCACCGACGCCGACACCCCGGAGCCCGCGCGCGGCGCGATCTTCCGCGAGGGCTGTCCGGTCCCGGGCCGGGCCCTGGCGCGCCGGATCGGCGACCCGGACGCGCGCCCCGAGGGCCCGAACGCGATCGGCCGCGACGGCGACTTCATCATCGCGAGCGAGCACGCCGCGTTCGTGATCGAGGACGCTGCGCACCGGAACGCCTACTACCTGTACGGGGGCATCCCGATCGACGCGGTCGCGGTGGACGGCTGCCGCCAGGCCGGACCGGACCGGTTCCAGGAGATCGGCCTGATGGTCGGCGTGCTCGACGCGTCCGACCTCGCCTCGTCCGTGCTGAGGGCGTTCCGCGCGGATCGCGTCGAGGTCGTCGCGGACGGCTCGGACGGCGGCCCGGCCGTGGTGCGCGCGACCGGCACGGACGACTTCTTCTGGCTCGTCGAGGGCGAGATGACGAAGTGGGCGTTCCGCGACGGGAAGGCGCGGCCCCGCAGCGCGCCGCTCGGGATCGACGTGATCGTGGACTACGTGCTCGACCCCGGCTCGGGCGTGCTCCGGATCGAGATCGCGTACCGGAACCGCGACGCGGACCCGAAGGGCCTGCTCGCCGGGGCGACCGCGCTGTTCGGCGGCGAGACCCGGCAGTTCTGGTACGCGGACACGCAGGTCGACGTCGGCGGCTTCGGGTTCGAGGTCGGGGTCCCGTGGCTCGCCGCGTCCGCGGGTGACGGCGCCTGGGCGTTCGCCATGGAGGCCACGAGCTGGGGGACCGCGAACTTCTCCGGCATGACCGCGCTGGTGGACGTGCGGCAGGCGGTCGCGGACCCGCTCGCGCTCGCGCCCGCCGGCGAGCCCGGCGCCGAGCGCAAGGTCACGTACTTCCTGGCGGTCGGCGCCACGGACGCGAACAGCGCGACCCGCCGGCTGCTCCCCGTGAACCCGGAGCCGGTGCCCGGGCTCGCGTACTCGCTCTGGCCGATCTCGGGCGAGGTCCGCGAGGGCACCGGGCCGAACGCGGCGCCGGTCGCGGGCGCGACGGTGCTGGTGGAGGCGAGGAACGGGGCGGACCGCTGGATGCCGCTCGACGCGCTCCGGACCGGGCCGGACGGGCGGTTCGCGGGCGAGATCGCGGACTTCGGCCCGGGCGGACCGGCCCTGCGGCTCCGGGTGCAGGCGGCCGGCAGGAACGACGCCCCGCCCGTGGACCTGGCGCCCGGCGACCCGGGGCCGCACGCGCTCGCGGTCGGGCCGGCCGGCAGGCTCCGGGTGGACGTGCGGGACGGCGACGGCGCGCCGCTCCCGGCCAAGGTGCTGCTGTGGCAGGGCGGGGCCGTCCGCGAGCGGCTCTACGCGGGCGCGACGCCGGGCGAGCACGCGGTCCGGCCCGGCGAGTACGAGGTCAGCGTCACGCGCGGGTTCGAGCACGAGGCCTGGCACGGGTCGGTGACGGTGCCGGCCGGGGGGGCGGCGGATCTCGCGGCCACGCTCCCGCGCGTCGTGGACACGTCCGGCTGGATGTCCGCGGACACGCACCTCCACGCGGCCCCGAGCCCGGACAACCGGATCTCCGTCGAGGACCGGATCTCCACGATCGCGGCAGAGGGACTGGAGGTTGCGGTCAGCACGGACCACGAGGCGGTGTCGGACTGGTCGTTCGGCGTGACTGCCCGCGGGCTCGGGGCGTTCGTCGCGACGGTCGTTGGCGAGGAGGTCACGGCCACGCTGCCCGAGCACTGCACCATGGCCGCGGTCGAGCCGCGACCCGACGTGGACGCGCGCGGGGGGATCGTGCGCTGGTACGGGCTCGACCTCGCGCAGCTCTTCGGGGCGATGCGGTCGCGCGGCGCGGGCCTGGTCGGGCTGAACCACCCGCTCGGGTACATGAAGGACATCGGCTACGACCCCCTGACCGGCGCGGCCACGCTCGACGACCCCGGCCGGCTCGGGTTCCCGGCGGGTGCCGCACTGTGGAGCTGGGACTTCGACATGTTCGAGCTGATGAACGGGACGCGCGCGATCTTCCGCGCACCGGGCTCGCAGTCGCTCGCGCTCTTCGACGCGTGGATGAGCTTCCACAACCTCGGGCACCGGGTCACGGCGGTGGGCGCCTCGGACGCGCACGACTGGGACTCCCCCGGCACGCCGCGGACGTATTTCGCGTCCCCGACCGACGACCCGGCCGCGTTCGACGAGGCCGCGTTCGTGGAGGCGATGCGGAAGGGGCGCGCGGTGGCGTCGGCCGGCGCGTTCGCGCGCGTCTCCGTGAACGGCGTCGCGGGTCCGGGCGACACGGTCACCGACACCGACGGCCAGGTCGACCTGTCCATCGTGGTCTCGGCCATGCCGGCGGTCGATGTGGCCCGCGTCGTCGTGTTCGTGAACTGCGACGAGGCGCTCCTGGTCCCGGCCTCGGCGGCCCACGTGGCGGTCAAGCTCGACACGACGGTCACGGTACCGCTGGCCGGCGACGCGCACGTCGTGGTGGCGGGGATCGGCGACGATCCGATGCCCGCGGGCCTGGACCCGATCAAGCCCGGGATCGCCGGCGCGCCGCGCTTCGTGACGAACCCGATCTTCGTGGACGCGGACGGGAACGGGGCCTTCGACCCGCCGGGTGGGAAGCCGTGCGCCTACACGCTCGGGGGGGGCACGAAGTAGCTCGACACCGCTGCCACCAGCTCGTCCGGCGTGAACGGCTTCGGGAGCATGCGGACGCCGGCCCGCGACCGGACCTCGTCCTCGATCAGGTCCGCCGGGTAGCCCGACACCATCACGACCGGCAGCCCCGGCAGCAGCGTGCGGAGCCGCTCGGCCAGCTCCGGCCCACCGATCCCCGGCATCACGACGTCGGTCACGAGCACGTCCGGCCGGAGGCCGCCCTCGCCGGCGAGCCGCAGCGCCTCGTCGGGGTACGCCGCGGCGTGCACCCGCATGCCGGCGCGCTCCAGCACGGTCCGGCACAGCTCCAGGAGCATGGGTTCGTCCTCGACCACGAGCACGGTCGCGGGACCCTCCACGCGAGCGTCCGCGGAACCCGCCGCACCCGGCTACCCCCCGGGAGGAGTCGCCCGCTCGGCCCGCGCCGCGGCCGTGCCGTCGCGCGCCGCGTCGTCGGCGGCCTGCGCGTCGCCGGCGGGGAACAGCATCCGCACGGTCGTCGAAGAGGCGCGCCGGCGGGTCCTCCGCGAGCGCCGCCTTCACCTCCTCGGTCAGCAGATCCGTCCAGCGGTAGCCCTCGTGGTAGGAGTTGAGGAGGAGGACGTCCCGGTGCTGCGGCAGGTCCTCGGCGGCCGCCGGGCAGGTCGCGACCGCGAGCGCAAGGAGGGGGATGGGGAGGACCGTCCGGGGAGGCATGGATAGTAGCGTGGACCATTCGGGTTGTGACGTCAACAGACGTGGGCGAGGCGATCACCTCGTGATACACTGCCCCCCGCCCGTTCACCTTGCGCCGTCCTCGTTCGGAGGAGCCGCCGGATGGACCTCACCCTGACCGACGAACAGGTGCTGCTGCGGGAGCAGGTGCTGCGGTTCGCACGGCAGGAGATCTGCCCGCGCGTGCGCGAGCACGACCTCGCCGCGACCTTCGACCGCCAATCCTGGCTCGCGCTGGGGCGCCAGGGCATCCTGGGGCTCCACCTCCCGGAGGAATACGGCGGCGGGGGCGCGGACGTCGTGACCTGCCTCGTGGTCGGGGAGGCGCTCGGCCGCGCCGGGGTGGACGGCGGGCTGACGCTGTCCTTCGGCGCCCACTCGTTCCTGTGCGCCGACACGATCGCGACCTTCGGCACGGACGAGCAGAAGGCGCGGTGGCTGCCTGGCCTCGCCACGGGCGAGCGGGTCGGCTGTCTCGGCCTGACCGAGCCGGACGCCGGGTCCGACGCGGCCGCCCTGCGCACCCGCGCCGAGCGCGTGGACGGCGGCTGGAAACTGAACGGATCCAAGACGTTCATCACCAACGGCAGCATCGCGGACGTGGCGATCGTCATCGCGAAGTCGGACCCGGCCGCGGGCCACGCCGGCATGTCCGCCTTCGTGGTCGAGCGCGGCACGCCGGGGTTCGAGGCGACCCGCGACCTGCACAAGATGGGGGTGCGGGCGTCGCCCACGTCCGAGCTGGTCCTGACCGACTGCGTGGTCCCGGACGACAACCTGATCGGCGGGGAGGGCGCGGGCTTCCTGATCGCGATGCACGCGGTCGAGTGGGACCGCTGCACGCTGATCGCGCCGTTCCTGGGCGGGATGGAGTTCGTGCTGGACCGCTGCTGCCGGTACGCCAGGGATCGGCGGCAGTTCGGCCGTCCGATCGCGTCGTTCCAGGCGGTGCGGCACCGGATCGCGGACATCAAGATCTTCGTGGAGGCGGCGCGCGGGCTGATCTTCCGCGTCGGCCGGTGCAAGGACGAGGGCCGCCCGATGGCGCCCCTGGAGGCGTCGGTCGCGAAGCTGTTCATCGGCGACTGGTCGCTCGCGCCCGCGAACGACGCGGTGGTCCTGCACGGCGGGTACGGGTACTGCCACGAGTACGACGTGGAGCGGGTGTTCCGCGACGGGAGGCTGGCGCCGATCGGGGGGGGGACGAGCGACATCCAGAAGGTGGTGATCTCGCGGTTGATGCTGGAGGAACAGGAATCGGGCTCGGGTACGGGTACGGGTACGGGCCGGGGCTCGGGTACGGGGGAGACCCTGGCGCTTGCGGCGACCCGGGCCTGCGCGGCTCTCATGGGGCCGGTGGACGGGATCGGCGCCGTCGCGATGAGCGGACCGGATGGCGAGGAGGCGCGGGTTTCGGGGCCTCCGTGGCGGCTGTCGGGGCGCGCGTCGATGGTCACGAACGGGCCGGTGGCGGGGCGGGTCGCGGTCATCGCCGCGGGGCCGGACGGCGACGTCGTGTGCGCGGTGGATCCGGGCGCGGCCGGCGTGACGCGGGGGCCGCGGGTCGCGACACCGGGCTTGAAGGACGTGCAGTTGTGCGACCTCGCGTTCGACGGCGTCGAGGTCGCGCCGGTCGCCGCTCCGGACGCGCGCGTGCGGTACGGGCTCACGGCCGACCTCGCGATCGCGGAGGCGGCCACCGGGCTCGTGGACCGGGTGCTGGACGCGGCGAAGCGCCACGCGACCTCGCACCGGCGCGGCGGGAAGCCGATCGCGGCGCACCAGGAGGTCCGCTTCAAGCTCGCCGAGATCCTGACGCTGCGCGACGCGTGCGACCTGCTGGTCGGGCGCGCGGCGGGGATGGTCGCGCGGGGCGACCCGGAGGCGCCGACCCTGGTCCGGTGCGCGCGGGTGTTCTGCGCCGAGTCCGCCGAGCGCGCGGCCTCCGCCGCCGCCCAGGTCGCGGCGGGCGCCGGTTACGTGGAAGGGAGCGAGTTCGAGCGGGCGTGGAACGACGCGCGGGGGCTTGCGGTCGCGGGGACCCCGATCGAGGTGTCGCGAATGGCCATCGCCGACGACCTGCTCGCGAGGTACTGATGCCAGTCATCGAGACGACGATCGACACGTCGAGCGAGGCGTTCCGCCGCAACCGGGACGCGATGACGCCGCTGCTCGAGCGGCTCGAGTCCGAGCTGGAGCGTGCGCGGCACGCGCGGTCGGACAAGGCGCGCAAGCGGAACGAGGAGTTGGGGAAGCTGACCGTCGCCCGGCGGCTCGACCTGCTGCTCGACCCGGACACCCCGTGGCTCGAGGTGGCGCCGCTGGCCGCGCTCGGCATGTACGAGGGCGACGTGCACGGCGCGGGCAGCCGGTGCGGGATCGGCGTCGTGCGCGGTCGCGAGGTGCTGGTCCACGCGAACGACCCCATGGTGAAGGGCGGGACCGTCTACCCGATGGGCGTGAAGAAGACGCTCCGGATGCAGGCGATCGCGATGGAGAACCGGCTGCCGGTCGTCATGCTGGTGGACTCCGGCGGCGCGTACCTGCCGCTCCAGTCGGAGGTCTTCCCGGACATCGACGACGGCGGCCGGATCTTCTACAACCAGGCGCAGATGTCGAAGGCGAACATCCCGCAGGTGTGCGCGGTCATGGGACTGTGCACCGCGGGGGGGGCATACATCCCGGCCATGTCCGACCACGTCGTGCACGTGGACCGGACCGGCGCGATCTTCCTCGGCGGACCGCCGCTGGTGAAGGCCGCGACCGGCGAGGACGTGACCGCGGAGGAGCTTGGCGGCGCGCTGGTCCACTGCCGGGACTCGGGCGTGTCGGACTACTTCGCCTCGGACGACGCCGACGCGGTCCGGATCGTGCGCGACGTGGTCACGACCCTGCCGCGGACCGCGAAGGCGTTCGGCCCGTCGCGCGCCCCTGCGGACCCGGCCTACGACCCGCGCGAGCTGTACGGCATCATCCCCCCCAGCACCACGATCCCGTACGACTGCCGCGAGGTGATCGCGCGCGTGGTGGACGGGTCGGAATTCCACGAGTTCAAGGCCCTGTTCGGGCCGACGCTGGTCTGCGGCTGGGCGTGGATCCACGGGTACGAGGTCGGCGTCCTCGCGAACAACGGCATCCTGTTCTCGGACAGCTCGCAGAAGGCCGCGCAGTTCATCCAGCTCTGCGACCGGATGGGCATCCCGCTGGTCTTCCTCCAGAACATCAACGGCTACATCATCGGCAGGGAGTACGAGCGGGGGGGGATCACGAAGGACGGCCACAAGATGGTGAACGCGGTCGCGACCTCGACCGTGCCCAAGTTCACCGTGGTCGTGGGCGCGTCGTTCGGCGCGGGGAACTACGGGATGTGCGGCCGGGCGTACGGGCCGCGGTTCCTGTGGATGTGGCCGAACGCGAAGATCGGCGTGATGGGGGGGGAGCAGGCCGCGAGCGTGCTGGTGAGCGTCAAGAACGACCAGCTCGCGCGCGAGGGGCAGCCGCCGCTGCCGCCCGAGTTCGTCGAGGCGTTGAAGGGGCCGATCATGGAGCAGGCGGACAAGGAAGGCGACGCCTGGTACTCGACCGCGAACCTGTGGGACGACGGGATCCTGGACCCGGCGCGGACGCGCGACGTGCTCGGGCTCGCGATCTCCGCCGCGGCGAACGCGCCGCTGGAGGGGCGGAAGGTCGGGTACGGAACGTTCCGAATGTAGCTCGGCGCGTCCCCCGCCGCGCGCCTCCGGAGGTGCTCGTTGTTCCGCAAGGTCCTGGTTGCGAATCGGGGCGAGATCGCGGTGCGGGTGATGCGGACGCTCCGCGAGATGGGGATCGCGAGCGTCGCCGTCTACTCGGACGCCGACCGGGAGGCGCTCCACGTCGCGTGCGCGGACGAGGCGGTGCCGCTCGGGGACCCGACGCCGTCCGCGAGCTACCTCGACGCGGCGAAGCTGATCGACGCCGCGCGCCGGACCGGCGCGGAGGCGATCCACCCGGGGTACGGTTTCCTCAGCGAGAACGCGGCGTTCGCGCGGGCGGTGACGGACGCCGGGCTGGTCTTCGTCGGCCCCCCGGCCGAGGCGATCGCGGCGCTCGGGGACAAGACGTCGGCCCGCCGCATGATGCGCGACGCGGGCGTCCCGGTCACGCCCGGCACGGTCGATCCGGACACCGACCAGGACCGCCTCGCCGCGGCGGCCGCGGAGGTCGGCTACCCGGTGCTGGTGAAGGCCGCGCTCGGGGGCGGGGGCAAGGGCATGCGCGTGGTCGCGGACGCGGCCGCGTTCCCGGAGGCGGTGCGGCTCGCGAGCGGCGAGGCCCTGGCCGCGTTCGGGGACGGGTCGGTCTATGT
>VGRB01000212.1 GCA_016875475.1 Deltaproteobacteria bacterium | reverse complement strand
GGGGTCCCGAACGACACCCGTCGAGACGCGTACCCCACCTTCCCGACCCGGCAGGCGGTCCCGAGCGACACCCGTCGAGACGCGTACCCCACGTCCCCGACCCGGCAGGCCACAGGGGCATCGATCGGAGGGGGGCGCGGCTCGCCCCCCTGCCCGCCGCCCCGCCTCGCGGGGCGCGGGCCACCCCCCTTGCGCTCCCGCCTTGCGGTCGCCGAGCGCGCCGCGCCTCGGCGCGGCGCGCTCCCCCGCGCTGTCGCCCGGCCGACACCCGTCGAGACGCGTACCCCACGTCCCCGACCCGGCAGGCCACAGGGGCATCGATCGGAGGGGGGCGCGGCTCGCCCCCCTGCCCGCCGCCCCGCGTTGCGGGGCGCGGGCCACCCCCCTTGCGCTCCCGCCTTGCGGTCGCCGAGCGCGCCGCGCCTCGGCGCGGCGCGCTCGTCACTCTCCGCATTGACTTTTCCCGGAGGGTCGCGGTATCCGATCGGGACCCCCTTGATGGGGGTGACGGCCGCGCGCGGCCCACCCGAGGGAGGACGATGAGCATCAGTCGACTGGCACGGGCGATCGCCGAGTCGCCCACCCTGAAGCTGAACGAGAAGGCCGCGATCCTGAAGGAGAAGGGGGAGGCGGTCATCCACCTCGGCGCCGGCGAGCCGAAGACCAGGACCCCCATCGACGCCATCCTGGCCGCGGCCGGGAAGCTCGCGTCGGCGGACATCAAGTACACGCCGACGGACGGGATCCCGGCGCTGAAGAAGGCGATCGTTCGGTACACCGAGGAGAGCTACGGGCACTGCGTCGGGACCGAGAACGTGATCGTGTCCGCGGGCGCGAAGGCGGCGCTCTACAACCTCCTCGTGACCATCCTGAACCCCCAGGACGAGGTCATCGTCACGGCCCCGTACTGGGTCAGCTACCCCGAGATGGTCAGGATGTGCCACGCGCGGCCGGTCATCGTCAACAACGAGGACGGGCGCTACGAGCCGCGCATCCGGGACATCGAGGCCGCGTGCGGGTCCGCGACCAAGGCCGTGATCGTCAACAGCCCGAACAACCCGTCGGGGGCGACCCCTACGGCGAGGACTTCATCGCGGACGTGGTGCGGTTCTGCGAGCGCAAGGGCCTGTTCCTGATCATGGACGACATCTACCACAAGCTCGTGTTCGACGGGCGCGTGGCGCCGTCCTGCTACAAGTACGCCAGGGACCTGTCCGAGAACTCGCGGCTCATCGTGATCAACGGCATCTCGAAGCTGTACGCGATGACCGGCTTCCGCATCGGCTGGGCGGTCGGCCCGAAGCGGATCATCTCGGTGATGAACAACGTCCAGGCCCAGACGATATCGTGTCCTTCCGCGCTGTTGCAGTCCGCGGCGGTCGGCGCGCTGAACGGCATCCAGAGCAGCGTCGAGTCGCTCCGGCTCACGCTCCAGAACACGCGCGACATCCTGGTCCGCGAGCTGTCGGGGTTCGAGGGCGTGCGCGTGGTGAAGCCGCAGGGCACGTTCTACTGCATCGCCGACTTCTCCGCCGCATACTCGCGCGACTCGAACGCCCTGTCGCAGTTCCTGCTGGACAAGGCGCTGGTCGTCACGGTCCCGGGCAGGGAGTTCGGGATCGAGGGCCACCTGCGGATCTCGTTCTGCGGGTCCGTCAAGGACGTGACCGCGGGCGTGGCGCGCATGAAGTGGGCGCTCGACCCGCGGTCCCCGAAGGACATCTACATCGGGGATCGGAAGATCGTGAGGGACTGGAAGTAGCCCGACCTGCTCCGGGCCGCCCCGGCCCGGAGCAACGCCGGGCGCCGGAGGCGGACATGATCAACCTTCTGGACATCAGGTCGCCCGCGATGGGCGAGGCCGAGGCGGTCAGGAGCGAATTCGGCCTGGAGAACCACGGGCTCCAGGGGCTCGGGACGGTCTACTGGAACCTGCCCGAGTCCGCGCTGTACGAGGAGGCGCTGTTCCGGCGCGAGGGCCGCCTGACCGCGGACGGCGCGCTGGTGGTGAACACGGGCAGGCACACGGCGCGGTCGGCCAACGACAAGTTCGTCGTGCGCGAGCCGGATTCCGAGGACCGCATCTGGTGGTGCGAGTACAACCGCCCGTTCAGCCCCGCCAAGTTCAGCACGCTGATGGCGCGGCTCCAGGGCTTCCTCCAGGCGCGCGACGTGTTCGTCTCCGACTGCTTCGTCGGCGCGGACCCGGAGTACCGCCTGCCGGTCCGCATCGTCACGCAGTGGGCGTGGCACTCGCTGTTCGCGCGCAACATGTTCCTGGAGGTCCCGAGCCACGACGAACTGCGCCGGTTCGTGCCGGACTTCACGCTGATCGCGGCCCCGGACTTCCGCGCGGCGCCCGAGATCGACGGCACCGCGTCCGGCACCTTCATCGTGCTGAACTTCGACGCGCGGATCGCGATCATCGGCGGCACCGGCTACGCGGGCGAGATCAAGAAGTCCGTGTTCACGCTGATGAACTACCTGCTCCCGCTCCGCGGCGTGCTGCCGATGCACTGCTCGGCGAACGTGGGCGCCGGGGGGGACGCAGCCCTGTTCTTCGGCCTCTCGGGCACCGGCAAGACCACCCTGTCCGCGGACCCGGCGCGGCGGCTGATCGGCGACGACGAGCACGCGTGGAGCGACGAGGGCGTGTTCAACTTCGAGAACGGCTGCTACGCGAAGGTCATCGGCCTGTCCGAGGGCGCGGAGCCGCAGATCTGGGCCGCGACGCACCGCTACGGCTGCATCCTGGAGAACGTGGTCCATGACCCGGTCACGCGGCTGCTCGACCTCGACGACGACAAGCGCACCGAGAACACGCGGGCGTCGTACCCGCTGTCGTTCATCCCGAACGCGGTGCCCGAGAAGCGCGCCGGCCACCCGAAGAACGTGGTGATGCTGACGTGCGACGCGTCCGGGGTCATGCCGCCGATCGCTCGGCTGTCTCCCGAGCAGGCGCTCTACCACTTCATCAGCGGCTACACCGCGAAGGTCGCGGGCACCGAGATGGGCATGAGCGCGGAGCCCGAGATCACGTTCTCCGCGTGCTTCGGCGGGCCGTTCATGGTCCACCACCCGGCCGTCTACGCCGAGCTGCTGAAGAACAAGGTCCTGAAGCATGGCGCGACCTGCTGGCTCGTGAACACGGGCTGGGTCGGCGGCCCCTACGGCATCGGCAAGCGCATCGGCATCCGGCACACGCGCCGCATGCTGAACGCCGCGCTCTCGGGCGAGCTGGCGCACGTCGAGTACCGCCGCGACCCGGTGTTCGGGTTCGAGGTGCCGAGGACCTGCCCGGACGTGCCCGACGCCGTGTTCGACCCGGCGTCCGCGTGGGCGGACAAGGCCGAGTACAAGGAGCGGTACGAGGGGCTCGCGTCGCGCTTCATCGAGAATTTCAAGAAGTTCAAGGACCGCGCGCCCGCCGAGGTGGTTGCCGCGGGTCCGGCCCGCTAGCTCCGTAGCCGCGAGTTCCTTGCCTTCGGGCCGCGCTGATCCTATCCTCGGAACGGCCTCCAAGCCTGGGTAGCCATGTCCCGCCCCGTTGCCCCCTGCCTCCTGCTCGCGACGCCGACGCTCTCCGACCCGAACTTCCACCGGACCGTGGTGCTGGTTGTTTCCACCACGACCCCAAGGGCGCGCTCGGGGTCGTGATCAACCGGCCCTCCGAGCGCAGGCTCAAGGAGGTCCTGAAGGCCGCGAAGCTCGAGGCGACCGACCGCAGCGTCCACGACCTCCCGGTGCTGTCCGGGGGGCCCGTGGTCGCCGAGTCCGGGTGGGTGGTGTTCGAGGGCAGGGATCCGCGCAAGGAGTCGTTCGACATCGGCGACGGGCTCATGGTGACGGGCTCGCTCGACGTGTTCCGTCGCATCCTCCAGCGCCCCGAGGCTGGGCGGCTCCTGTTCACGCTGGGCTACGCGGGGTGGGCCCCGGGGCAGCTCGACTCGGAGATGGAGGCCGGCGCCCCTGGCTCCCGATCGCGGTCGATCGCAAGACGCTGTTCGACGTCCCGTTCGACGAGCGGTGGCGCCGGTGCTACCTGAGCATGGGCATCGATCCCTCCCTCTGGTCCATGACCTCCGGCGACGGCTGAGCCTCCTGTCCTATAATCCCGGCCCATGAGGCTGTCCCTTTCCGGCCGCATCGCCCTCGGGCTCGCCGCGCAGACCGCCGTGTTCGCGGCCGCGGTCACGTGGCTCGTCTGGTCCGCCGACGAGGTGTTCGAGTCGGTCTCCGTCATCAAGGACGAGGTCGAGCCCGCGGTCGACGACCTGCGCGCGCTGCTCGTCGAACTGAAGGCGGGCGAGGACCTGCTCGTCTCCGGACGGCCGGTGGACCTCGAGCGCGTGCGAGGGCAGCTCCCGAGGGCGCGGGCGTTCGAGCGGCTGGGGTCCGCCGCGGCCGCGCTCCGGCGCGTCTCGGAACGCGAGGACGTGCCCTCCGACGCCGCCGCGGACCTCGCGGAGGCCGCGCGCACCCTGGACGAGGTCGCGATCGGCGACCGGCTCGTGGCCGGCGCGACCAGGACCGGCGCGTTCCAGGACGCCGCCGCCCTGCCCGCGTCGAACAACGCCCTGTTCGCGGTCGTGCTCGCGCGCCTCGAGTCCGCCATCGCCGGGGCTCGCGAGCCGGAGGTCGCGGCGCTCTCGAAGGAGCTGCTCCGGCTCGTCCGTTACGTCCGCGCGACCGCGCTGCGCGCGTCGAACCGGGCCTCCGGCGCGCTCCGCGACATGAACCACAAGCCCCGGCGGTCCGAGGTGACCATTTCGCTCGTGCTGGTCCCGGCCGGCGCGCTGGTCGCCGCGCTCCTGCTGCTCCTGCTGCTGCTCCGCGCGCTCCGGCCGGTCCGCCTGCTCTCCGAGACGGTCCGCCGCCTCGCGCGCGGCGACTACTCGACGCCCGTCCCGACCGGCTTCTCGCGCGAGTTCGCCGACCTCGCGAACGCCCTGAACTCCCTGGTCTCCGCACTCCGGACGCGCGAGGCCGAGATCCTCCGGGGCCGCGACGAGCTGATGCGCGCCGAGCGGTTGGCCGTGGTCGGCCGGATGGCTTCCGTCGTGGCGCACGAGGTCCGCAACCCGCTGAATTCAATCGCGTTGAACGCCGACCTGCTCCGGGAGATGCTGGCCGGCCGGGCGGGCCCGCGCGAGCTGGAGGTCCTGGGCGCGGTCCAGAAGGAGATCGACCGGCTGTCCGACATCACCGAGGAGTACCTGCGGTTCGGGCGCCTCCCCAAGGGCGTGCTGGCGCCGTGCGACGCGGGCCGGGTCATCCGCGAGACGCGCGATGCTTCGTCGCGGGCGAGCTGTCCGAGGCCGGGATCGAGGCGACGCTGGACGCGCCGGACCGGCCGGTGCAGGTCCTGGCCGACGAGGCGCAGCTCCGGCAGGCCCTGCTCAACATCATCCGCAACGCCGTCGAGGCGATGCCGGGCGGCGGCCGCCTGTCGATCGACCTCGCCGTGAAGGACGGCCGCGCGGTCGTGTCCGTGTCCGACACCGGCTGCGGGATCCCGGAGGGCTTCCGCGAGAGGCTGTTCGAGCCGTTCGCAACGACGAAGCCGCGGGGCACCGGCCTCGGGCTCGCGTTCGTCCAGCAGGTGATGCACGAGTCCGGGGGGTCGGTCGCGATAGAATCGGCGCCGGGCAAGGGGACAACGGTCCGGCTCGGGCTGAGGCCGGCCACGGAGGGACCGACATGACGAATCGGCGGAATATCCGGCTGCGTGGAACCCGGTTGCGTGGACGTTGATCGCGCTTGCGGCGGCCTGCGGCGGCGCCGAGAGGAAGGCGGACATGATGGTCGACATCGGCGGAGGCGTGCGGGCGATCCCGGCGGAACGGCTGGCGGCGAAGCGCGCGCGCTACGCGGACGTGAGGATCGGGGTGGACGAGGCCGGGGTCACGGCCGAGGACCGCGCGGTGCTCGCGGACCTCGTGCGTGCCGCGGAGGTCATGACGAGGCTGTTCTGGAAGCAGGCCTCGGCCACGGGGCTCGCGACGCGCGAGGGGCTCGCGTCGCTCGCACCCCAGCTCGCCGGGCCCGCGCGGGCGCACGCGGAGGCGCTCCTCGACTACGTGGACCTGAACGCCGGGCCGTGGGACCGGCTGGACGGCGACGAGCCGTTCGTGGGCACCGCGGCCAAGCCGGCCGGCGGGACGTTCTACCCCCCCGACCTCACGCGCGAGGCGTTCGAAGCGTGGCTCGCCGCGCACCCGGAGGACCGCGAGCGGTTCGAGTCGCCGTTCACGGTCATCCGCTGGGCCCCCGCGACCGACCCGGCCGCGCCGCGCAGGCTGGTGGACCTGCCGTACTCGGAGGCGCACCGCAAGGACCTGGAGGAGGCCGCCGCGCACCTGCGGTCCGCCGCGTCGAAGACCCGAGACCCCGTGCTCGCGAAGTACCTGCGCGGCCGGGCGGACGCGTTCCGCACGAACGACTACTTCCAGAGCGACATGGACTGGATGGACCTCGGGACCGCGCCGGCGGACGTCGCGTCCTCGATCGAGGTCGTGATCGGCCCGTACGAGGTCTACGAGGACGGGCTGGCGGGCTTGAAGGCCGCGTTCGAGGCGTTCGTGACGGTGCGCGACGACGCCGAGAGCCGGAAGCTGGCCGCGGTGGCCGGGATGCTGGACGAGCTGGAAGCCGCCCTGCCGCTCGACGACCGCCACAAGAACTTCAGCCGCGGCAAGGCGTCGCCGATCTCGGTGGTCAACGTGGTCTTCGCGGCGGGCGACGCGGCGAAGGGCGTCCAGACGACCGCGTTCAACCTGCCGAACGACGAGCGGGTGCGGACCGCGAAGGGGTCGAAGAAGGTGATGCTGAAGAACGTGGGCCGGGCCAAGTTCGACAACAGCCTGGTCCCGATCGCCCGCACCGTGCTCGACCCCGCCCTGCTGCCGCGCGTCGACTTCGAGGCGTACTTCAACGACATGGGGCGACACCTATTCCCACATCGAGGAGGCCAAGGCCGACGTGGTCGGGGTGTGGAGCATCCTGCACCTCGCGAAGAAGGGCTTCTTCCCCGCGGGCATCGTGGAGCGGACCGAGGCGACCTACCTGGCCGGCATCTTCCGGTCGGTCCGCTTCGGCGTCGAGGAGGCCCACGGCAAGGCGAACATCATGGAGTTCAACTACCTGCGCAAGCAGGGCGCGTTCACGTACGACGCCGCGACCGGCCGCTTCGGCGTTGACCACGACCGCTTCGAGCCCGCGATCCGCGCGCTGGCGCACGACCTCCTCGTGATCGAGGCCGAGGGCGACCTCGCGGCCGCGCAGGGCTTCATCGCGACCTACGGCACGATGCCCCCCGAGGTCGCCGACGCCCTGGCCCGCCTGGCCCACGTCCCGGTGGACATCAAGCCGCAGTACACCTGGAAGTAGCCCCCGGTGCCCGTACGGCTCGCCCCCCTGCCCGCCCTTGATGTCCGCCCCGCGGTGTATTACAGGTGTAACCCGGAGGTGCGCGATGGCTACAACGTCCCATCCGCTGAACGTCCGGTTGTCCGACGACATGCTGCGACGCGTCGATCGCGTCCGGCAATGGCTCGCCCGGCAGGTGCCGGGGGCGACTCGAACGGACGCGGTGCGCATGCTCCTCGTGAAGGCGCTCGAACTATCTCTCGCTGCTCGGCGAATTCGAGCCCTACGACTTCGAGGGTACGGCCCCCGACTCGCTCGGACGTCCGGTCCGCCACCTGCCCGACGGCTCCTTCCTCGTCGAGGCCAAGAGATGACGACAAGAGCCCCTCGGCCGGGAGACGTCTTCATTGCCTCGTTTCCCGAGCACGACCCCAGGGGACACGAGCAGGAGGGGCTTCGACCCGCCGTCGTCCTCGCAGTCCCGTCCAGATCCCGGTTCCCCGTCCTGCTCGTCGCTCCGTTGACCACGGATCGCGGCCAGGAATGGGCTTCCGCCGCACCCGGCCTCTATCCTCGTCTTCCGAAGGGAGCCGGAGGATTGCCCGCGGATTCCATCGTGCTGCTCGACCAGACGCGTTCCATCGATGCCGTCCGGGTTCGACGAATGCTCGGAACGTTGGAGAAAACGATCTTCAAGTCGATCCTCGCGAAGTGGCTCTCGCTCTTCCGCTGACGCACGCGTCCTGACAACCGTCCACGCCTTCCCCGCCGACTGCTGTATCATTCGCGCGTCCGCGCCCCCGGAGGTCGCCCATGCCGATCTACGAGTTCCGTTGCGAGCGCTGCTCCGAGGAGTTCGAGGAGCTGGTCCCGTCCGGGACCGAGTCCCACCCGTGCCCGAAGTGCGGCTGCGTCAGGTCGCAGCGCCTCGCGTCCGCCGCCGCGTTCTCGGTCGGCGGCAAGATGACCACGTCGTCCTCGTCGTCCGGCTGCTCGAGCTGCTCCACGTCGAGCTGCTCGGGCTGCTCCTGCGGAGGCCACTGATGTCGCCCGCGCCCGCGCCCGCGCCCAGGCCCCCGCCCCCCGCGATCGGGCAGGTCGCCACGATCATCCGGATGGCGCTCGTCACCTCCCTCGTCATCTACGGCACGGTGGGGTTCGTCGTCGGGCCCCGGCTGGGCGCCCAGGCCGACCCGATCGTGGGCTGGATCCTGCTCGCGCTCGGGCTCGGCACGTCGATCGCGGGCGTCCTCCTGCACCGCCGGATCGCCGAACGCGCCGAGCGCGGCTTGGGCGGCTTGGGCGGCGCGGGCGGCGCGGGCGGCGCGGACGGCGCGGACGGCGCGAGCGGCGCGGGCGGCGCGGGCGGCGAGCCCATGGCTCCGCTGCCCGGTCGCCGCAACCTGCTGGACCACGCGCCGGTGCTCCAGCGCCTGATCATCGCCTGGGCGCTGATCGAGGCGACCGGGGTAATGGGGCTGGTCCTGATGCTCCTCGGCGGCCCCGGCATCTACCTCGTCGTCGGCTCCGCGATCCTGCTGCTGCTTTTTGCTGCTGCACCCTCCGCGGGGGGTGTAGGGCGGGCGCCGTCTCCTACCCGTCCCGAGCCCGAACCCGTGCCCGAACCCGTGCCCGACTCGGTCTTCGGACATGCACTCATGATGTAGCCCCCCAAGTCCACGCGATCGCTGTCGAACAACTGGTTGGGCCGGCGCAGGCCCCAGCCCTTCTCGCGCCCCCTTGTCTTTCTCGCACGCCACGCGAGCTTCCGTGGCAGGAGACACCCATCGCCAGCGTGCTAAGCCCGATCAGCTCAGCGGGCCTTTGAGCTTGTCCCACCCCGGGCGTACAATCCGGCCTCGGAATCGACGGAGCTCGCGGAGTCGACCGGGAGGACGCCCTTGATGACGCCGGGCGAACGAATCAAGCAGCCCC
>VGRB01000211.1 GCA_016875475.1 Deltaproteobacteria bacterium | reverse complement strand
AGGTCGTGCTGACCGAGAACAAGGCGCGGCTGATCCGCTACTCGGGGGGCAGCCGGACGCAGCGGACGCCGATCCTGCTGCTGCCGTCCATGGTGAACCGGCACACGATCTTCGACCTGACCCCGAACAACAGCGTGGCCAGGGGGCTGCTCGCCGCGGGCTTCGACGTGTTCCTGCTCGACTGGGGGCGCCCCTGCCGCGAGGACCGGATGGTCCCGGCGGACGAGTTCGTCGCGGGCACGATCCACCGCGCGCCCCGGGCGGTCGCGGTCGCGGCGCGCGCCGACGCGATCACGCTGGTCGGCTACTGCATGGGCGGGACGCTCGCCCTGGTCTACGCCGCGCTGCACCCGGAGAAGGTCAGGAACCTCGTGCTGCTCGCGACGCCGGTCGATTTCGACAAGCTCGGCCGGCTCCGGATGCTCGCGGACCGGGAGTCGCTCGACGTCGACGCGGTCGTGGGGGCGCTCGGGAACCCGCCGCCGAAGGCGCTGTCCTACGCGTTCGGGCTGCTCGTGCCGACGTGGCAGGTCCGCCAGTGGCACATCTTCTTCAGGCACGCGCACGACGACCGGTTCTACAGGCAGTTCGCGGCGGTCGGGCGGTGGGTCGGCGACAACGTCGAGGTGCCGGCCGAGGCCTTCCGCTCGTTCGTGCGCGACGGGTTCCAGAAGAACAGCCTGGTGAACGGCGGCTGGCCGGTGGCGGGGCGCGCGGCGCGGCTCGGGGACGTGCGCGCGTCGATCCTGAACGTCGTCGCGAAGAAGGACCACATCATCCTGCCGGAGGCGTCGCTCGGGCTCCCGGCGCGCGTGGGGTCGAGGGACGCGGAGGACCGCGTGTTCGACTGCGGCCACGTCGGGCTGTCGATCGGGGCCGAGGCGCGGCCGATCGTGTGGCCCGCGATCGTCGAGTGGCTTCGCGCGAGGTCCGCATGAATCGCGCTGCGGCCGTCGGGTGCGTGCTCGTGCTGCTCGCGGCCTGCGAGGCCGGGGACGTGGTGCGGGCCGGCGGGGGGGACGACCTCGGCGGCATGGAGGTCGCGTTCCCGGACAGGTCGGGGGAGGAGCAGGGGCTGGAGCAGGGGCAGGAGGATTCCACCGCGGAGACCGCGGAGACCGCGGAGAAGGACGAGGCGCAGGGACCGGACCAGGCGTCGGACGAGGGGCAGGGCGAGGTCGAGGAGGCCGAGGGGGCGGACGTGGCTTCGGAGGAGGTCGCCGGGGACGAGGGGCTGGTGGCGGACGTCGCGGGCGAGGAGGCCGGGCCGGAGGTGATCGAGCCGGTCGCGGTGACGGAGTCCGAGTACTGGGACCGCGTCGAGCGCTACCGGGTGGACGCGCCCGGGCTCGTGCCGGACCCGTTCACGGACCAGACCCGCCACAAGGACACCGAGATCTTCAACGCGTTCGGCACGGCGGAGCCGCCGGCCGGGGACTTCCTGCTCCACCACGCGGCGGGGTGGGACTCGGGCAAGGGCCGGGCGGTCCTGCTGGTGCACGGCGCGGGCACCGACGCGAACGGCGCGTTCGCGAGGCCGGAGGCGCTGTCGGACGACAGCCATTCGAAGACCCTGGCCGCCGCGGGCTTCCGGGTGTTCGCGATCACCTTCCCGCACCCGTTCGGCGACAACCGCAACCAGGCAATCCTGATCGCCCGGGCGCTCGAGGTCGTTCGCGCGAAGACCGGCGAGACGCGCGCCGCCGTGGTGGCCCACAGCAAGGGCGGGCTGGCCGCGAGCGCGTACGTCCGGGGCGCCGCCGCGAAGGCCGGGGTGTCATACGCGGACGACGTGGACGTCCTGGTCCTGCTCGGCGCGCCGCTGGGCGGCATGGACTGGAGCTTCCGGCACCCGGCGTTCAACTGGCCGGCTGCCGCATACGACCTGCCGATGCCCACGAGCTGGGACAAGGTGCTCGAGTGGGGGCAGTGGAAGGACATCACCGAGCGGAGCATCTACGGGGGTGCATACGCGGGCCTGCTCCAGTCGCTCGTCGCGTGGGACAAGGAGTACACGCTGTCGGTGGTCGAGCAGGACTGGTACACGACCTACTACGGCGGCCAGGGGTTCGTCAGCCACTCGCGCGGGATCTACGAGGCGATCGAGCTGGGCGGCTCGTTCATGGCCGAGCTGGCCGCCCTTCCCGCGCCTCCGGGCCTCGCGGTCGCGGCGGGCGCCGGGGCGAACCCGATGGTCGGCACGGTGCTGTGCGAGAACACCGGGCCGTCCGACGGGCTCGTGTTCGTGAAGAGCGCGCTCGACCTGTCCGCGTTCGAGGCGGCGGGCTGCGAGGTCCGCTCGAAGGAGACGTTCGCGCTCGCGAACCACTGGGACCTGCTGTCCGCGGACGCGGTGCGCGCGTTCGTCGCGGCGGCGCTGGGCGAGCCCTGATTGGGCGGGCCTGCCCGGGCCCGCCTTGGAACTGCCTGGACCTCGACCGGGCCGCCGGGCCGGAGCGAGCCGCGCAAGGACTGCGGCGCCGAGGTGGATCCGGGACCGGTCGCCTCGTGACCGGTCGCCTCGTTGACCCCGTGCGGCCCCGCCGCTATCGTATGGTCGAGGTGCGGCATGTTGACCGCCTGGGACAGCGCGACGGCACGACGATTCAAGGAGCGTTTGGCCGAGGCCGGGGTTCCTGTCGAGCGCCTCCTCGTGTACGGCAGCCGTGCTCGTGGCGCGCCTGCGCCGGACAGCGACATGGACATCTTCCTGGTCCTTTCGTCGGTTGCGCCCGAGGTCCGTGCCCTGGTGGGCCGTGCCGCATGGGACGTCGGGTTCGAGCGCGGGGTCGTAATCACGACGGTCGAGTACACGTCGGACCAGCTCGAGGACTCGCCCTTGCGGGCGTCTCCGTTCGTGCGGGCCGTCCAGGCCGAGGGGGTTGCGATCTGATGGACCCGGATCGCGCGGCCCTGATCCGCTACCGGCTCGACCAGGCCGAGCACGCCCTCCTCCAGGCGCGCAACCTGCGGCAGCGTTCGGACTACGGCGAGCTGGTTCCCGCAACCGAGCAGGAGGGCCGTGCCGTGCTGTCGAACGCTGGATCGTTCATCGAAGCCGTGCGGACGGCGGTCGATCTGCCGCCGGACTGACGCGGGCGCGCCGTCCCAATCCTCTGATGCGTAGCCGGAGGACTGCGACCGACCGGCGATGGACCCGGTCCACCGCGATCGCCTTGCCGCCGACGCGCTCCACGCTCCTGGGGCCGGCCTGCCAGGCGGCGCCGTCGCCGTCCGCCAGCACGACATCGAGGACCTGCCGGGGCCCGTTGCGTGGACCTCGCGGACCGCGTCGTCGAGAGGACGAGTCGCAGGCCGCGAGGATGGCGGGCACCAGCGGCGACGCCGCACGGACCATGAGGTCACGATGGGTCGAACCCGGCGCTCGCGCCAGGGTAGAATCGCGGGATGATGGTGGTGGCGCTCATCGGGATGAGAGGGGCAGGGAAGACGAGCGTGGGCAGGGTGCTCGCGGCCCGGCTCGGCGTGCCGTTCGTCGATACCGACGCGGAGGTCGAGCGGCGATTCGGGCGCCCGATCGCGCAGGTGTTCGCGGCCGGCGAGGTCGCGGAGTTCCGGCTCGTCGAGGCCGAGGTCGTGGCGGAGGCCCTGGCGGGCACGGACGCCGTGGTCGCGACCGGCGGCGGGTGCGTCGAGGACGGGGCGACCCGCGCGCGCCTGGCCGCTGGGTTCGCGGTGTGGCTGACCGCGCCCGCGGCCGTGCTCGCGGCGCGCTGCGAGGGGAGCGGGCGGCCGGCGCTGACCGACCTCGGCGGTGTCGCGGAGTTCGAGGCCGTGCTGGCCCGGCGCGAGGCGCTCTACGCGGAGTGCGCGCGGGTGGTGGTGGCGACGGACGGGCGCGGCGTCGAGGAGATCTGCGAGGCGATCGTCGCGGCGCCGGGGAGCCCCCACCCGCGCGCCGGGGGCCCGCGCCGTTGATGCCGGCGCGGGTCCGCGGGGTCGGGGTCGCCCGGATCGTCAGCCCCCGCAGGGCCAGCCTTCGACGCAGACCGGGAGGCGGCGCGAGCTGCGGACGGACAGCTCGATGCAGCCCTGGGTGACGTCGGTCGAGTCGATCGTGCGCCGCTGGATGGTGCAGGTCGGGGCGCCCTGGAGCGGGTTGTCGTCGAGCAGCGCCTTCTTGAGCGATTCGGGGATGGTGAAGGAGCCCGTGTCCTCGACCTCGCACCGTAGCGTGAGCGGCGTGTGGCCGTGCTGGTCGATGTTGATGCTCAGGTAGACCCGCCACGGGCCGGGCGCGGCGGTCCACGTCACCGCGAGCGGGTCGTCGGGGCCCACGGTGATCACGGAGCCCGGGATCTCGATCAGCGGGACGCCTTCGCCCTGGAGCGCGAACGCGGGCACCGCGGCGCCGGAGGCGGACAGCTCGACGCGGGCGCCCGGCTCGAACGGCGGGACGTCGAAGTCCGTGTCCCAGTAGGTGCCGCCCTTCAACACCATCGAGACCGGCTTCACGAGCCCCGTGACCGTGATCGTCCCGGCGTCGAGCGGCGCGGGCGCGGGCACGCAGGTGTCCGACGCGCACACGAGCCCGGGCGTGCAGGCGGGGATGCACACGTCCGACACGCGGCGGAACAGGGTACACGGGCCGTCGGTCTTCTCGACCTTCAGGACGGACAGCGGCTCGACCTTGTCGGTCACGTCGCCGGCCACGGAGAACGACTCCACGCCGCTCGTGAATCCCGCCTCCACGGCGAAGTCGCCGACGCGCTTCGCGGGGGCGCAGGGGAGCCCGTACTGCTCGTGCCAGGGAGGGGCGTCCGCGCCCGGGTCGGCGGGGGGGAGATCGGACGGTTCGGGAACGAGCACGTCGGCCGGCTCGGGTACCGGCTCGGGTACGGGCTCGGGGTCGGGCACGGGATCGGGGACGGGGTCGGGCGCCGCGTCGGGAGCGTCCTCCGGGGCCGGGTCCGGCGAGGGGTCGGGCGCGACGTCGGGCGTCCCGTCGGGGCCGTGGTCGGCCGCCGGGCCGCCGCCTCCGCCGGACGAGCAGGCAACAGCGAACGCGAGCAGGAACGGCAGGTTGCGCATGGTCGCCTCCATCGGCACGGGGCTACGGGAACGGCCGCGGCGCGCTCGGGACGCCGAGGCGGATACGCCAGACGCCGATCGCCCAGCCGTCCGGCACGTAGATCGAGTAGGGGTCCCAGCCGTCGCCCGTGCCCCACTGGAAGTTCGGCAGGTAGGTGTCCTGGCCGTGCACGATCAGCTTCGCGGGGCCGCCGGTCGCGGGGATCCGCCAGATGTCGGTGTTGCCGTACTCGCAGACGTACACGTTCCCGCACGCGTCCACGCCGATGCCGTCGAGCAGCCCGCCGGGGCCGGCCGGGCTCGCCCACTCGACGAGCTTGCCCGGGACGCCGTCGGGCGAGATCGAGAGCCGGTAGACCCAGCCGGTCGCGAACGACCCGACGTAGAGCGCGGTGAAGTCGGGGTTGAAGATGACCCCGTTCGGGTTCGGGATCTTGTCGGTCAGCACCGTGTACTCGCCGGTGTACGGATGGATCCGCAGGACGCGGTTCCCGTCGTGCTCGGTCACGTAGACGAAGCCCTTCATGTCGGACGTGACGCCGTTCGGGTAGGCGAGACCCTGCACCAGCACGCGCTGCACCCCTTCCGGGTCGAACGCGAGCACGCGGCCGAGCTGGTCGTCGCACAGGATCAGTGTGCCGTCCGGCAGGTAGCGCATGCCCGCGCGGTTGTGGACGTTCGGGACCCAGAGCTTCGCCTTGCCGCCGAACTTCGTCTTGAAGAGCGCCTCGTTGTTCGAGCCGACGAGGTTGCCCTTCGAGTCGAACGCGATGTCCTCGGAGGCGATCGCGTTCGGGATCTTCTCCAGGTAGAACGGGCCTGGGGGAAGGGCGGCGCAGTCGTAGGGGGGGAGGACCGCGTCGACGGGCTCGGGCACGTCCGCCGGCTCGGGAAGGTCGTCCGACTCGGGGAGATCCGCCGCCGACTCTGGCACGGGCTCGGGCACGGGCTCGGGCATGGACTCGGGCTCGGGCTCGGGTTCGGGGACTGGATCCGGCGCGGGGTCGGGGTCGGGGGCGAAATCGGCCGGCAGGTCGGGTACGGGCTCGGGTTCGGGTTCGGGCACGGGATCCGGTGCGGGGTCGGGGGGATGGTCGATCGTGACGTCCATGACCTCCGGCACGTCGGGTGGGAGGTCGGCCGGGGAGTCCGGGGCGGTGTCGGTCGCGGGGGCGGACGACGAGCACGCGCACAGCAGCGCGGCCGCGAACGCCGCGAGCACCCGCCGCCTCGGCCGGCGGGACGCGAGCACGAGCAGGGCCGCGACCGCGAGCAGGCCGGGGGCGGCCGAAGGGGCGCCCGACGCGCAGCCGCCCGAGGCGGAAGTGGCGGACTCACCCGGGTCGGCGTGGGAGTCGGGCGGCGCGGTCGCGTCGGCATCCGGCGGGGCGGGGATGTCGGGCAGGATCTGGTGGTCGGGCGGGCCCGGATCCGGGAGAGGGTCGGGCCCGGGCTCGGGTACGGGGTCGGATTCGGGTACGGGCTCGGGCTCGGGGTCGGATTCGGGTACGGGCTCGGGCTCGGGGGGTAGATCCGGGGCGGGATCGGGCACGGGCTCGAGGGCGGGTTCGGGCTCGGGCTCGGGTACGGGCTCGGGTGAGGGTTCGAGTTCGGGCCCGGGTTCGGGGACGGCGCAATCCGGCGTGCAGGCGGGGCAGGCCTTCGGGAACCTGCCCGAGGGGTCCTCGCCGCCGTCCGTGTTGCAGTCGTACCAGCCCGCGCCCGCGTTCCAGCCGCACTTCGGACCCTGGGCCGCGCAGTCCACCTCGACGATCGAGAAGCCCGTGTCCGCGTAGCAGTACTTGAGCACGTCGCCGTCGCAGCAGCCCTCGTAGGTGACGCCGCTGCACGGGTCCGGGACGCAGGCGAAGTCGATGCAGGCGTCCCCCTCCTTGCACTCGCCGCACGACCCGCCGCAGCCGTCGTCGCCGCAGACAGCGGTACCGCACGCAGGCGCGCACGCGACGCAGGCGCCGGCCTCGCAGTTGTCGCCGGGGGGGCATTCGCCGCAGGACCCGCCGCACCCGTCGTCGCCGCACACCGCGGTGCCGCACGCAGGCGCGCACGCGACGCAGGCGCCGGCCTCGCACTTCCAGCCCGGGGCGCAGTCGCCGCACGAGCCGCCGCACCCGTCGTCGCCGCACGCCTTGCCGTCGCAGGCCGGCGAGCAGCACATCTCGGGGCAGAGGGCGCAGACGTCCGGGCAGCAGTCGCC
Organism: Deltaproteobacteria bacterium; assembly: GCA_016875475.1. Classification (GTDB taxonomy): domain Bacteria; phylum Myxococcota_A; class UBA9042; order DTJE01; family DTJE01; genus VGRB01. The sequence goes on along the minus strand of VGRB01000211.1, from coordinate 2,079 downwards.
GTAGTCCTTGCACACGTTGTCGCAGTAGCAGCCGGACACGGACTGGCCGCCGCAGACCCCGAGGCAGGACGCCTCCACGCAGGCGCCCGCCTGGCAGGCGGTTCCCTCGACGCAGGTCCCGCACTCGCCGCCGCAGCCGTCGTCGCCGCACTGCTTCCCGCCGCACTGCGGCTGGCACGGGACGCACTGCCCGGCCGAGCACACGTCGCTGCCCTCGCAGGTGCCGCACGACCCGCCGCAGCCGTCCGGGCCGCACTCGTGGCCGTCGCAGGCCCGCGCGCAGCAGCGGAAGTCGGAGCAGACCAGGCCGTCGGCGCAGGGGCCGCACGAGACCCCGCAGAACGAGCCGCACTCGACCGCGTCGCAGGACGGCTCGGCCGGGCAGCCGGAGCAGTCCTGGCCGCACTCGATGTCGCAGGCCGACGCGCAGAACTGGTCCCAGTGCTCGTCGCAGCATTGCGGGTACTTCTTGCAGACGCAGGCGGAGCAGCCGCAGCCGGGGCAGCCGGGGCCGTCGCGCGGGACGCACCCGGGGGGGAGGACGGCGCACTGGAACACACCGGGAACACAGACGGAACCGTCGCCGCACGTGCCGCAGGAGAGGCCGGCCGGGTCCTTGCCGCAGGTGCGGTCGCCGCACGCGGGCGAGCGGCAGGCGCCGTCTTCCAGGCAGACCTCGCCGGGCGCCGCGCAGGCGCCGCACTGGCCGGGACAGGTCGCCGAGCACGGGGCCACGGGGGCGCCCTTGCCGCCGCCGCAGGACGGGTCGCAGCCGCCGCAGGCGCGGGGGTGCTGGCCGGACGGGTCCTGGGACCCGGCTTGCGCGCCGCAGTCGTAGTAGCCCTCGGACCTCCAGCCGCAGGAGGGGAAGAGCGACGCGCAGTCGACGCAGTACAGGTCCGCGCCGTCGCACCACAGGACGCGGCCGAGCGCGTCGCAGCAGCCCGCCTCGTCCACGCCGGCGCAGGCGCCGGGGGCGCTCGGGACGACCGCGCCCCTGCACTCGACGACGAGGTCCGCGGCGAGGGAGGGGGGCGCGGCGACGACGAGCGTCGTCACGGCCGAGAGCAGCGGGACCGGGATCCGGCGAGCCATCATCGTCACCTCCCCCCGCACGACCGCACACCGCGAGAGCGCGCCTCACCCGCACGCGGCCCGAAGGTGCACCGTGACGACGACGAGCATCCCCTTCTCCACGACGCCCATCACCCGTCCTCCTCCGGCAAGCATTCCGCGCTGTCGCTCGACCCGCATGCGCCGAAGCCCGCCCGGGGCCCGCTTCGCCGCCGCGTGAGGATAACACCTTCCGACGGCCGCCACTTCGCCGGACGGCAGCCGGCAGCCGGCAGCCGGAGTCCGCCGCCTGCGCGACGCAGGCGGATTCCGGGGGGCGCCGCGACCGTTGATCCCCCGCGGCGCGACGGGTACCATGCGGGCGGCTCGGGGCTGGGGGCGAAGGACATGGCGAGCAACGCAAGGCTGGATGCGGTCCTCGGGATGGCGCTCGCGGCGGCGGTAGCGGTCGCGGGCCTGGGCGCGGCGTCGTGCTCGCTCGGCGGCGGCGCGGCGGACGGCGGCGGGGGCGGCGAAGGCGCGGACGATCCGGGCGGTACGGGCGAGGTCGCGGACCTGGGCGAGGAGACCGGGGGGCCGTGCGAGCCGCAGTGCGACGGGAAGGAGTGCGGCGACGACGGGTGCGGCGGGTCGTGCGGCGAGTGCGGGGAGGGGTGGACCTGCAACAAGTACCTGAACCGGTGCGCGGGCGGGTGCGAGCCGGACTGCACGGGATGGGAGTGCGGCGACAACGGGTGCGGCGGGTCGTGCGGGGGGTGCGGACCGGACGAGGACTGCGTCGACCACGCGTGCGCTCCCAGGGCGAACTGCGCGGACGGCGCGAGGAACGGCTCGGAGACCGACGTCGACTGCGGCGGGGCGTGCCCGGACAAGTGCGCGGTCGGCCAGGGGTGCGGCGCGGCCAAGGACTGCGGGAGCGGGCGCTGCGAGGGCGGGACCTGCGAGGCGGACCTGTCGTGCAAGGACGGCCAGAAGGGCGGCGACGAGACGGACGTGGATTGCCCG
>VGRB01000210.1 GCA_016875475.1 Deltaproteobacteria bacterium | reverse complement strand
GGGGCTGCTCGCGGGGGCGCGTCATCGAGGGGAACGGGATATCGAGGGAACGGGAGCTGCTCGCGGGGGCGCGTCACGAGGTCGTGGACGTTTTCTTGGTGGTGGGGCGCGCGTGGAGGGAAACTTGACCCTGCCCTGCGGCGGGTGTGGCCGCCGGGCCCTTGACATGGACGCTTGTGCGGGCCTTCAGGCTGGGCCCGCTTGAGGCTGGCAGATGGACGGACTCCTCGGCTTCGGGTCGATCATCCTCTCCTCCGCCATCGGTATCGGCGTCTCCGTCACCGCTCTTCGCGTGATTCTGGGCCTTGCCACCAGACGCCCCGTGGTCTGACGCGCCGGTTCCGGTGGCTGCGCCGTTCTTCGCGTGATTCTGGGCCTTGCCACCAGACGCCCCGTGGTCTGACGCGCCGGTTCCGGTGGCTGCGCCGTCCGCGGCGCGGCAGGTCCCGCGGCGTCTCGCCGCGCGGGGCTGTCCGGGGGCTCCGGACGGGAAGCTACCTCCAGCTCGCGGGGTCGGGGCCGGCGTTCTTCCCCGTGATGTCCTTCAGGGCCTCGTGCGCCCTCTCCCGGACCATGGCGTTGGGGTCCGACAGCTTCACGATGAGGTCCGGGACGGCCGCGCGGGCCTTCATCTTCTTCAGCGCGCTCACCGCCCTCAGGCGTACCCACGTGTCGTCGTCGGTCAGCGCGTCGCGCAACGGCGTGAGCGCGGCCGCGGTGCCGATGTTGCCCAGCGCCCAGGCCGCGTTCGCGCGGGCGGCCTCGAACGGGTCCTCCTTCAAGGACCGGATCAGCGCGGGAATTGCCTCCTGGGCGTGGATCGAGATGAACGCCTTCGCCGCCACCGCCCGGACGTCCGGGTCGGGGTCCAGCAGGACCGCGTCCATCAACGCCCGGACCGTGTCCTTCGCGCCGTCCTTCAAGTTGCCGAGCACCAGCGCGGCCTGCATCCGGGTCTCGCGGTGCGAGCACACGAGCGCCTTGCGTGCAAGCTCGCGGCCCTTCGCGCCGCCCGACTCGATCCGCTTCAGCGCGAACCCGCCCTGCTTCGGGTCGGCCAGGAAGCCGAAGATCTCCCTGGCTTCGGGCGTAGTGGCGATCTCCTCGGCCGCCTTCATCAGGTACGGGCGCTCGGCGGACGCCGGGTGGACCCTCGACCTCGGGGCCTCGGGCGCCGGCGCGGCGACGGGGAGGTCGGGGACAGCGGGCGCCTCGGGTTTCGCCGGGACATACGGCGACTTGTAGCCGTCCGGGAGCGCGTCGCCGGGCCCGGACTGCTTCTTCCCGCACTGGCCCGCGAGCGCCGCGGTGCACGCGGCCGCCAGAACGGCCGTGGAGATCCGGCGCGCGATTGTCATTTGATTCCCTCCTCCCCGGGCGGTCCCTTGAACCCCGGGCGCATGCTACTACAATCCCGAGCCGGTGGCGTGGGACAGGAGCTCCCCATGCACGACGATTGGGGGCTCCGGAGGGCGCGATGGGCCTGGGTCCGGCGGAGCGAAGGGGCGCGGTCCGGCGACTCGACGAAGAGACCTTCGACGCGGTCGTCCTCGGGGGGGGGATCACCGGCGCGGGCATCCTCCGCGAGGCCGCGCTCCGGGGGCTCCGCGTCGCTTTGCTGGAGAAGTCGGACTTCGGCTCCGGGACGTCCTCGCGGTCGTCGAAGCTGGTGCACGGCGGGCTGCGCTACCTCGAGCAGTACCGCTTCCACCTCGTCTGGGAGAGCACCCACGAGCGATCCCGCCTGATGCGGCTGGCGCGACACCTCGTCCGCCCCCTGCCCTTCCTGATGCCCGTGTTCCGGGACTCGCGCCACGGACTCGGGTTCATGGACCTCGGGATGTGGCTCTACGACGCGCTCGGGGCGTTCCGGAACTACCGCAACCACCGGCGCCTCGACGCCGGCGCGTTCCTCGCGACCGAGCCGCTCGTCCGCGCCGACGGCCTCGCGGGCGGGCTCCTCTACTACGACGCCGTCACCGACGACGCGCGACTGACGCTCGAGAACGTGATCTCGGCCGCGGAGCACGGCGCCACCGCGGTCAGCCGGTGCGAGGTGCGCGGGGTCCGGTTCCGGGACGGCCGCGTTTCGGCGGTCCTGGCCCGTGACCTCCTCTCCGGCGCGGACCTCGAGGTGCGAGCGCGCTGCGTCATCTGCGCCGCCGGCCCATGGACCGGGAGCGCGCTCGAGGCCCTCGACGCCGTTCGCGGCGGCCCGAGGCTGCGGCCCACCAAGGGCGCGCACCTCGTGCTCCCGTTCGACCGCCTTCCGCTCCGCCACGCCGTCGTCATGGTTTCACCGCGCGACGGGCGCGTGATGTTCACGATTCCGTGGCACGGCGCCACGGTCATCGGCACGACCGACACCGACTTCACCGGCGGTCCGGACGCGGTGTTCGCGGACCGGTGGGACGTCGACTACCTGCTCGAGACGGTGAACCACCACGTGCCCTCCGCGCGGCTCGGCAGGTCCGACGTGGTCGGGACCTGGGCCGGGCTCCGGCCGCTGATCGCCCCCGACGGGGATGACGACGGGACCGGTCTGCGCGAATCGGAAGTGTCCCGGGAGGAGGTCGTGACCGCGGACCCCCGCGGTATCGTCACGATCGCCGGCGGCAAGCTCACCACGTACCGGCTGATGGCCATCCAGGCGGTCAAGGCCGCCCTGCCCTTCATCGAGCCCGGACGCGGCCGGCGGCGCTCACTGACCGCGCGGCTGCCGCTGCCGTACTGCGGGAGCCTCTGCGCGCCCGGCGCCGACCTCGCGCGGACCGCCGCGGACCTCGCTTCGGACCGGGGCCTCCCCGCGGACGTCTCCGATCATCTCGTCCGGGCCTACGGCGCCTCGGCCGCGGGGGTGCTGGACCTCGCGGCCGGCGATCGCGGCCTGCTCGATCGCCTCGACCCCGCCCTGCCCTTCCTGCGCGTGGAGGTCCTCCACGCCTGTCGCAACGAGGCCGCGACCGCGCTGGACGACGTCTTCTGCCGCAGGATGCAGTTGTTCTTCCTGAAGCGCGATCAGGGTCTCGCCGCCGCACCCGACGCGGCCGCGATCATGGGCGCCGAGCTGGGGTGGGACGAGGCGGCCCGCCGGGAGCAGGTCGAGCGCCTGGCGGCCCTGGCGGAGGCCCACCTGGCGGGGTGTGCTGCTGCGCCTGCGCCGCAACCGCCGCCTGCAACGCCTCGCGCGTGACCGGCCGCGCCCGCACGGCCCTCGACTTCAGCGCCGGCACGGGAAGCCCCCCCGTCCACCGATCCGTCCTGTCGTGGCCGAGGCACGGCCCGGACCAGTTCACGACGGAGTTCGCAGGGGCCAGGAGCGCGGTCGGCAGCACCGCGGACACGAGGTCGAACCGCGCGGCGCCGAGCGCCAGCACCGCCGCGGCCGGAAGCTGCACCGCGGCTTCCAGGGGCGTGGGCCATGGGACGTGGAACACCGTTTCCGCCGGCCGGAACGGCAGGCGCGTGACCTCGGCCAGGAAGCGCGCGACCATCCCGATCTCCCAGCTCGGCCCGCCCTCGCGCCACGGTGTCCTCAGCCGGAGCGCCGGCGGCACCCCCGCGAGGGAGCGCAAGCCGTCGGACAGCAGGAAGTCGAGCCCCGCCTGGTCCGGGTTCACAAGGACGCCGGCCCGGACGTCGCGTCCGGCCACGACCTCGGCGAGATCGGCCGCGGTCCGCGCCAGGAAGCGGTCGTTGCCCGCGTGGCACAGGATCCGGTCGCCCGAGCCGGGGTCGCGCGCGTGGTGGACCAGCACGACCTCGGACACGCCCGCCGCGACCGCAGCCTCCAGCGCGCGCCGCCCCCCCCGGTGCGACCCTCCCGTGGCGAGCGTCACCTCCTCGAACCCGCCGAGCCGCGCCTTCCTCACGACCCGGCCGAGGCCCTCCGGCGTCAGCAGGTCGGTCCCGGCGACCCACACGCGGTGGCGGTCCCCGGCGGAGAAGGCCGCGATGCAGTCCTCCATGTGGGCGGCGAGGTCCTCCTGCGGCAGCAGCGTGACGTGCAGGCCGGGGCAGATCCGCGTCAGCGCGCACCCCGCGCACGCGTCCAGCCGGACGTAGCCCGGCTCCTCCGCGAACGCGCCGGCGCCGTCGTCGTGCTCCTTCCAGGTCGCGCGCTCGTAGTGGTCGATCTCCACGCCGGCCAGCACGTCCCGGAACAGGCACGGCGGCATGTTGAAGAGCTTGACGCGGAAGCCGCGCTCGATCCCGCGCAGCGCGACGGCGCGGATGGCCGCGACCAGGTCCGGCAGGTCGAGCGCGACCGCGGCCGCGTCCTCGAAGTTCGATTTCGACAGGATCGTCGGCTGGAGCACCATCAGGCGCACGCCGAGGTTCCTCAGCACGTCGGCCAGGTCCACGAGCCGGCCGTGGTTCAGCCGGTTCACCACGGTGAACGTGTTCACCCGCACGATCCTGGAGGTGCCGCGCGTCGCCAGCGCGTTCCGGATGGTCTGGAGCGCGCGCAGCCACGACCCCTCGTGCCCGGTCAGCGCGTCGTGCTGCTCCGCGGTCGCGCCGTGGACGGACACGCCCATGGACGTCAGCCCGGCCTCGGCCGCCGCGACGAACACCTCGGGCCTCGCGAGCCGCCACCCGTTCGTCGTGATCGCGACGCGCCGCATGCCCTGTTCGCGCGCGAACCTCACCAGGTCCAGGAAGTCCGGCCGCACCGTGGGCTCGCCGCCGGTCAGGGACAGCTCGTCGTACCCGTTCTCCGCTCCCCACCGGATGCGGGCGCGCACCTCGTCCCCGGGAACGAGCTGCGGGAAGCCCCGCACGGTTCGCAGGGCCTTCTGGTAGCAGAATACGCAGCGGTTGTTGCAGAGGACGCCGGTCTCGATCGTCAGCGTCCGGCTGTGGGTCCCGCCCATGGCGCGCCATTGTACGCGATCCGCGCCGTCCCCGAATCTTCCCCGGGCCCGTGCCCGCCCGCCGCCGTGCTACCATCACCCCGGCTCGACGATCGGAGGTCCCCGTGCCCGAACTCCGCAGGTTGCCGGTCCTCTCCGCGACCGCCGTCGCCGCGCTGTCCCTCGCGTGCGCCCATACCCCCCCCCGCAAGCCGGTGTCGCCCGGAGGCCGGATCGAGTTCTCGAACCAGACCGGGGAGCCGCTCGAGGTGTTCGCGTCCGGCGCCCGCGTGGCCGTGCTCGCACGGGGCGCGTCCGTGTCCGTGGACCGGCTCCCGCTCGGGCCCGTCGGGTTCGAGGCGGTCGGCAAGATGTCCGGCACCCGGCTCCACGCGTCTTTCGACCTGCTCGATGCCGCGCCCGCGTCCTGGGCGATCCGGCCCAGCCCGGAACAGGAGGCCGCGCTCGCACGCCTGCCGACCGGGCGCATCGAGGTACGGAACGGCGCGCCGGAGCCGGTACGTGTGTTCGTGGACGACGAGGCGCGCGAGATGGTCTGGCCCGGCGGCGAGGCCGCGTACTCCGGGATCCCGCTCGGCCGGCGCCGGCTGCGGGCCGAGGGCGTGAAGTCGGGATTCGGGGTCCGGTCGGAGGTCGTGGTCACCGAGGGCGCCGCGCCGGTCTTCGACGTGGTCCCGCCGCGCGGCTCGCTCCGCGTGGCGAACCGGTCCACCCTGCCCGCGTTCGTGTCGGTCGAGGGCTTCGGCGGCCGCGAGGTCCAGCCGGGCGCCACGTTCACGATCGCGGATCTCCCCCCCGGCGCGCACCGCGTCGCCGCGGTCGATCTGCTCCACCGCCCGATGTGGGAGAGCGAGGTGACGGTCCGTCCGGGCGAGGTGGTCGAGGCGGCCGTGCCGCTGCCCGCCGGCGTGCTGGCGGTGGTATCCGACCTCCACGTCCCGGTCGCGGTGGTCGCGGACGGTCGCAGGCTCGGCGACGTGCCGGCCCGCGGCGCCGGCGAGTTCCGCGGTCTCCCGCCGGGGCTCGCGCGTCTCCAGGCGACCGGCCCCGACGGGACGGTGCTCGCGCGGGCGCGCATCCGGATCCCGGCCGAGGGACAGGCGACCTGGATGGCGAAGCCGGGTTCCGGCGGCGAGGCCGCCGGCGACGAGGGCAGCCTGATGGTCGTGAACCGGACCCCGGAGTCGATCGCGCTCCGCGTGGACGGCTGGGACCGCGGTCACGTCCCCCCCGGCGGACGGCGGGTCGTCCCGGGCCTGGTTCCAGGGCGTCACACGGTCGCGGCGCTCGGCGCCGCCTCCCGCGACGTGTCGCGCGCGCTCCTCGACGTGACGCCCGGGGCCGAGGTCTCCTTTGAGGTCGTCCCGGCCGCGGCCGTCCTCGCGGTCCGGAACACCCGCCCCGAGGAGGTCCGCCTCATCCTCGACGGCACCGAGATCGCGCGCGTCGCCGCGGCCGAGAGCGCGGACCTCCGCATCGCGGCGGGGCGCCACGAGCTGCACGTCCGCGGCGTCGGGACCCTCGCCACCACCCTGCACGCGCTGGACCTCCAGGGCGGCCAGACGACGCGACTCGACCTGACCGTCCCGACCGCGACCCTGGTCGTGACCAACCGCCAGGGCGAGCCGCTCGCCATCGGCTACGGGGATCGCCAGCTCGGGGTCGTGCTCCCCGGCGACCGCGTGACGCTGCGCGACGTGGCGCCCGGAACCTACCGCCTCGTGGCGCGTTCGCTCGCCCGGCCGCTGTCGTGGACCGTCCCGGTCACGCTGTCGGCGGGCGACACATTCAAGTGGGACCTGCAGAAGTGAGCCCGCTCCGCCCGGCGTTTCTCGCTTCCTTCCTGCTGCTGTGGACCCTCTCGGCGCGCGTGGCGCCCGGGAGCGACGCGGCGACGATCCGCGACGTGGCCCGGGCGGTCGCGCTCGAAGGCCGGCTGGACCTCGACCACCCGTCGCCGGGGTACACGGTCCAGGCCCCGGACGGCCGCTGGTTCGCGAAGTTCCCGCTGCTCGCGAGCCTGGTCGCCGTCCCCGCGCAGTACCCGGAGCGGCTGATCGAGACCGCGGCGATGCCGCCCGCGGACAAGGACCTGTACCTCGCGCTCGTGCGCGGCCTCACGCCGGCCGCGGTCGGCGCCGCTGCCGTGACGCTGCTCCTCGCGATCCTGCTCGCCCTGGGCCACCGGCCCGTCGTGGCGGCAGGGGTCACCGCGGCATGGCTGTTCGCGACGTGCGCCCTGCCCTACCTGCGATCCGCCTGGTCGGAAGGCATCCAGCTATGCGCGGTCGCGCTGTGCCTGCTCGCGGCCGTGCGCTTCGCCCGCGTGGCTCCCGGCCGGCGCACCCCGGGTCAGGCCCCGGGGCCCCGGGACGCGATCCTCCTGGGCCTCTCGGCGGGGCTGGTCCTGCTCGCGAAGCCGGTGCTCGCGCCGTTCGCCGGGGCCACGGCGGCGGGCGCGCTCGTGGCGGCCTGGCCCTCGATCCGTCCCCGGCTCGCTCGGGTGCTCGCATGGGCCGCGGCCGGCGCCCTGCCCCCTGTCGCCGCGAGCATCGCCTACGACTTCGCGCGGTCCGGCTCGCCGCTGATGACCGACTACGGCCTGTTCCTGGTGCCGGTCGGCTTCACCCACCCGGTCCCGGACGGCCTGTACGGGCTCCTGCTGTCTCCCGGCCGCGGCCTCGCGTGGTACGCGCCGGTCGTCGCGCTGTCCGTGGCGGGCGCGGTCGCCGCGGCCCGCGAACGGCCCCGCGACGCCGTGCGGATCGGGGCCGGGACCGGCTTCCTCGGCGTGCTGCTCCTCTACTCCGCGTTCACGGTCTGGCACGGCGGCGAGCAGTGGGGGCCGCGGTTCCTGGTCCCGATGCTGGCGCCGCTCGCCGTGCTCGGCGCGCCGGTCGCGGAGCGGCTCATCGCCCGCGGGCGCCCCGGCGGTCTCTCCCTCGTGGCGGCCCTGGTCGCGGCCGGCCTCTTCGTGAACGTGCCGGGGCTGCTGGTCAGCCCGAGCGACTTCTTCTCCGCCGTCCCGTACCGGCCCCACTCGGAGGTCCCGCTCGACGCGGACCTGCGTCCCACCGAGCCCGTCGAGGCCGACAACCTCTCCCTCGTGAACCACGTCCCCGCGTTCTCCCCGATCTCCGGCCACCGCCGCCTGCTCGGGCACGCGGTCGCGGGGGGGGACCCGGCCGAGGACGCGCCGTGGATCGAGCAGTCCGCGGGCCGCCCGCCTCTGCGGCAGCCGGTCGATCCGCGCCTCGACCTATGGTTCGTCCCCGACGCGCGCCGCCCGGACGTCCCCGGCCCCCAGGGCCTCGCGATCCTCGCGGTGCTGCTGCTCGCGACCCTGGCGGCGACGGTCGACGCGATCCGCTCGATCCGCCGCGCCCAGGTTCCCGGGTAACATGAACGCGTCCGGGTGGAACGGCGCGCCGGCAACGGTTCCGGGCGTGCGCCTCGCGCTGCACGAGATGGACGTGGACGAATTGCACCCGGCCCTGGGTTGACGGCCCATGCGTCACCGCTTCATCGAGTCGGGGGCGCGGCATCACGGGGCGGGGAGCCGATCAAGGAAACGGCCGGGGGGTTCCCCGGGGGATCAGGACCACCCCAGGACGAAGAACCAGAGCCACGCGGCGGGGGCGACGAACAGGAACGCGTCGATCCGGTCGAGCAGGCCGCCGTGGCCCGGGAGCAGCGCCCCGGAGTCCTTGACGGCGCAAGCCCTCTTGAACACGGACTCGGCGAGGTCGCCGGTCTGGCCGAGCGCGCCGCCGACGATCGCGAACCCTGCGAGCGGGAGGGGGTCCGCCTCGGGCCACAGGATCCACTTGATCGCGAACGCCCCGAGCACGCTCCCGGCCATGCCGGCGATCGACCCCTCCCAGGTCTTGTTCGGGCTGACTGCCGGGTACAGCTTGTGGCGCCCGGCGAGCTTCCCCCCCGCGAACGCGAGCGTGTCGTTCAGCCAGGTCACTGCCGCCGCGACGAGCAGGACGTACCGGCCGGGCGCGGTGCCGGCGGGGGCGGCGGCGCCCGCGAACGGGTCGCCGTGCTCCGGGCGCGCCACGAGGACCGCGCACGCGCCGAGAAGCCCGACGTACAGGGCGCCCGCGAGCAGGTGCGACGCGCGGGCGCCTGCCTGCTCCATCGGGTGCGGCGAGAACAGCACCACGAGCAGCAGCGCGACCGCGGAGGCGGCCGCGGATGCGGCGATCCACGTCCCGAGGCGCGCCTGGGGGGCGAGGGCCGCCGTCGCGAGCAGCGTCGCTCCCGCAAGCAGCCCGGCGACGCGATCGCTGCCCTTCAGGGTGCCCGGGAGGCCGAGGAACTCGTGCAGCGCCGCGAGCACCGCGAGCGCCATGAGCCCGGCCAGGAGCAGGAACGGGCCGTACAGCACCGCCCCGATCACGACTGCGGCGAGGATGACCCCGGTGACGATCCGCTTCCCCATCACTCCCTCCCGTACCCGTGCCCGTACCCACCCCCATTCCGGTCGATCCCGCCCCGCCCCGAGGACAACGCGGGG